>JAAYMG010000003.1 GCA_012521525.1 Clostridiales bacterium
AAATGCCCGGCAGTTCCGTAAGTCTTGCCGAAAGCAGGCCGCCCGTGCAGGACTCCGCTGTGGCAAGTGTCAGCCCGTTCTCTTCAAGGAGCTGCTTTACGACCTCCTCGAGGCTTTCCACATCCACACCATAGACGACATCGCCGAGAACTTCCAAAATCTTATTAACGACCGGTTCCGTCATTGCAAATGCGGCAGCTTCATTATCCGCTTTGGCCGTTACCCTCAGCATCACTTCCCCGTCTTTTGCATAGGGTGCTACGGTGGGATTCGTCTGGGCCACCATCCAGTCGTGCAGCCGGTCTTCGACCATGCTTTCACCCATCCCGAAGATCCGAATGCTGCGCGACACGATCACGGCGTCTGACAGTTTCTTCAGATACGGGACGGCGCACTCCCTGAACATCGGAGTGCACTCTTTCGTCGGTCCGGGCAGCATTATCACATGTTTTCCCTGCGATTCGAACGCGCATCCCGGGGCGGTCCCCCATTTGTTTTCGAACACCACGCAGCCTTCCGGCAGCATGGCCTGCCTGAGGTTGTTCGGTGTCGGTTCAGCCGAAAGCTTCCTGAAATACGAACGGATATCGTTCACCGCAGCTTCATTCAGTATGAGCTTTTTCCCGAAACACTCGGCGATAGTTTCCTTCGTTATGTCGTCGTATGTCGGTCCGAGTCCGCCCGTCGTTATAATTATATCGGCACGTTCCCGGGAAATCCCGACTGCACGCTTTATCCGTTCCGGATTATCGCCTACGACAGTATGGTAGTAGACGTTTATTCCGAGTTCCGAAAGCCCCTGGGAGATCACCTGGGCGTCGGTATTGGCTATATTGCCAAGCAGAAGCTCGGTCCCGATCGAAAGGATCTCAGCCGTCATACTCACAAGAGATCACCAGCTTTTCGCAGTTTTCTGCCGCTTCCCGTTCCAGCTCCCCGAAGGGCACAGCTTTTTCGATTTCCAGTATCTTGTCCAGCTTTGGCTTCGTTTTTGGCCTCCTGGGAGTAAATACCGTGCAGCAGTCCTCGTACGGCAGGTTAGAGGTCTCGAGAGTCCCTATTTCCCTCGCTATGGTCACTATCTCCTCTTTGTCCATACCGACAAGGGGCCTCAGCACCGGCAGAGTTATCGCCTGCTCGGTCACCGACATGGCCTGCAGGGTCTGGCTTGCGACCTGTCCCAGGCTTTCGCCTGTGATCAGTGCGCTGCAATCGTTCTGCAATGCTATGCGCTCGCTTATCCTCATCATGGAACGGCGCATGAGCAGCGTGAAGTACTCTTCGGGGCAATTTGCCCGGATCTCTTCCTGGATCTTTGTAAAAGGCACTATGTGGAGCGGGATATGCCCGCAGTACTCGCTCAATATCTTAGTCAATGTTATGACCTTTTGCTTTGCCCTCTCCGATGTATATGGGTAGCTGTAGAAGTGTATCGCATCCAGTTCGATACCGCGCCTAGCCATACGCTGAGCGGCCACAGGGCTGTCGATGCCGCCCGACAGGAGCACGGCGGCTTTTCCCGAAGAACCTATCGGGAGGCCTCCCGCACCCGGGACCGGATCGGTGTGGACAAATGCAAACTGCTCCCTGATTTCCACATAAACGGTCACATCGGGATGATGCACGTCTACGCGAAGGTGCGGAAAGGCCTGCAGGAGCGCTCCTCCCGTTATTCCGGAAATCTCGGGGGATTTGAGATGAAAGCTCTTGTCCGACCTGCGGCTTTCGACCTTGAAGGTCTTTATGCGCCTCAGTTCCGACGCCAGGTTCTTTTTTGCGCATTCGACTATCGCATCTATGTTTTTCTCAGACGAATAAGCTTTGCTCACCGCGACGAGACCGAATATCTTCCTTACTATATCGAAAGCGGCTTCCATATCCGCGCTTTCGTCAAGCGGTTCAACGTAGACAGTTGACTGCGCAGAATATACTTTATAATTTCCTATAAGCGAAAGCCGGTATTTCAGGCTCCTCAGCATCCTGTTCTCGAACGCCTTCCGGTTCAAGCCCTTCAATACGACCTCGCCCATTTTTCCGAGAATCATTACCATGTTTTCGTCTGTCTCCTATCCGATGATTTTGTCCGGTTCCGCAGCAGGAGTGATCATTCGGACGACCGCCTTTTCGCCGGCCAGATAGTCAAGCAGCATGCCGGTCGCCGCTGTCATATCCGCCGAAACGCCTGCCCGGAAAACTACCGTTTTTCCTTCTTCGGCGAACTGCTCTATGAGCGATATCCACCTTTGCGCCGTCTGCCAGTTCGATGCCGACTTTATTCCATCGGCATCCAGCGTCCAGTCCCAAACGACATAACCCGATGCGGCAAGGGTTTCCCTTATCGACGTGTCGTTTTTGAACGGCGAGTCGGTCCGGAACCGAAACAGTCTGGTTTTGGTATGTGTATAGCTGTCAAGCAAACGATTTGCCCGCTGCATGTATTCGACTATCAAAACCGAATCGCCCTGGGAGTCCGCAAACGATTCGTCCTCATATATCCCGATATTATGTCCCGAAGCTATGATGCCAAGCACCAGATCCCGCTCGGATTCTATCATTCCTTCAGTCAGGAAGAAGGTCGCACCGATGCCGTGTTCTTCCAGTATATCCAACATTTCCTTCAGGCCGTCCGGAGTCCGGCAGTCAAATGACAGATATACCTCGGGCGTCACGGCAGGCTGGTCTGTAGGAGTCGGTGTCACGCCGGTGTTCGGCACACTGGGAGAAGGACTCTTGTTCTGGCTAAGATATTCCCTGCCTTCGTTCACTATCCTGTCATAAAACTTATCCCTGAACTCATTAGCGTCGAGCTTGGCATCTGATATGACACGTATAACGGGTATGGGCGTCTTTATCAGCTGGAACTTGAGCCCGAATCTCTCACAGACGAACCTGATCGGGATATACAGGGTGTTGTTGTGCTTTATTGCCTTTTCCCTGTACTGCTGGTTGTTGTCGTATGAGTATTCGAATAATAGCTGGAATATGAGGGTGTTCTTCCTGTTATACAGGGCAAGCGTGTGGTTTTTTTCGCTGTTGTCGGAATAAAACACGCCGAGGGACAGGTCATCAAATATGGTATATGGCACATAATATTCGTCGTTATAGAAGTACGGCATCGTTGAAGCTTCAAGTTTCATCAGCGTGTCGTTGACTGCCGTAAAGTATACATCGTCCTCTTCGGCAGATGTCGATATGAGCGCAAAAACCAAAACCAGCGCAGCTGCCAAAACAGCCCATTTATAAAACTTCGTTCCGTTCATGTAAATTCCCTCTGACAGGCAGACCGCCGAACAAAAACAGTCAAAATAAATTCCTTTTTAGTATATCACAATGAATTAGTCACTTCAATCACAGAACTATGGGGTGAAAACTTTTCCGTTGTGGATTTCCACTCTTTTCATCAAGTTAATTCGGTGATATAATAAATCAAATCAAAACGAAGCACGGGACCGAAAATACGACATTTTTTACTGATGTCAACTCCGATTCGAAACAGGAGCATCAAACATATTTACATTACCAATCAACTGTATTGTTTTATCTTAACTCATTTTGCTTTACTGTTCCTAAATCAAATCAGGCATGCCGTTGCCGGTAACTATAACGGCTACCGCTATCAGATGCGGTCTGGAGTAATATTATGAAGGAAATCACGATCGTACGAACCAGCAATCCAAAGAAGAAACCCGATTATTCCAACCTGGGATTCGGCAAATATTATACCGACCACATGTTCCTGATGGATTATTCCCCGGACCTGGGCTGGCATGACCCGCGGATCGTACCGTACGGTCCCATCTCGCTTGACCCTGCGGCGATGGTGCTCCACTATGCGCAGACGACCTTCGAGGGAATGAAGGCATACCGGACCGGCGACGGAAGGACACTACTCTTCCGCCCGTGGGACAATTTCAGACGGCTCAACTCTTCGGACAACCGTCTCTGTATACCTCAAATCGACGTCGATTTCGCTGTTGAGGCTGTAAAAACTTTGCTGCGAGTGGACATGGACTGGATGCCGACAGAAGTCGGGACCTCAATGTACATCCGTCCCTTCGTCATAGCGACCGAGCCGCATCTTGGGGTCCGCGCTTCAAACAGCTATCTTTTTGCCATCATACTATCACCCGTCGCAGCATACTACCCCGAGGGGATGGCTCCCGTCAGGATCTATGTAGAAGATGAAGATGTCCGCGCGGTCCGCGGCGGAACGGGAGAGGTCAAGGCCGGCGGGAACTACGCCGCCACGATCCGCGCCCAGAACAAAGCGGCCGAAAAGGGATATACGCAGGTCCTCTGGCTTGACGGCGTGCACCGCAAGTATATTGAGGAAGTCGGTACGATGAATGTCTTCTTCCTCATTGATGACACCGTAGTGACACCTGCTCTTACCGGAAGTATCCTTCCCGGCATAACCAGGATGTCCTGCCTTGAGATGCTTCGCTCCTGGTCGATACCTTGTGAGGAACGGCTCATTTCCGTTGACGAAGTAAAGACCGCTCTCAGGAACGGCAGGATCAGGGAAGCCTTCGGCACCGGTACGGCTGCGGTAATATCGCCCATCGGGCATCTGGCTTTCGGCGAAGAAACATATGAGATCAACAACGGTTCCATCGGGCCCGTTTCACAGAGACTTTATGACGAGCTGACAGGCATCCAGTGGGGCAGGCTGCCGGACAAATACGGGTGGACTACCGAAGTATGACATAAAAAATGCCCCGTTAGGGCAACCTTTACTTGACAGACAAGGTTGGTCGAAATTATAATGATTATGATAGCATAATCTGTCATTATTTGTCGGATTGAATAATACGCGCCGTAGTGCGAGTATGGCAAGTGCAATTTGATTTTCCTGAGAACTTTGAACCGATACCGATCCAAGGAGAAGTATTGATAAAGGAATCATATAATCATGTATATAAGTAAAAGGAGGTACATATATGAACAACCTGGGGTCCAAAATAAAGGGAAATTTGAAATCTGCATGGGCAAACATCTCATCCGCCATTTCAAAGAAGGACAGCGAAATACCTGAGAAAGCCGACCAGGTCAGTCCGGAGCAGGAAGTGCCTGTCACGACCACGGTATATAGGGAGAGACCCATTTCGTCGTACTTTTCGGGTACGGACGACACGACGATAATATCGAAGCAGACGGTCATCAACGGATCCATCCAAAGTGAGTCAAGCATCAAGATACTTGGTGCCGTAAAGGGTGACGTGATCAGCAAGGCCGGCATTACTGTGACGGGGTCTGTCGAGGGCGATATAGCAGGCAAGTCGATCGATGTACAGCAGGGCAGGATCGTAGGCAACGTTACAAGCGAGTCGGAAGTTCTCGTGACCGAAAATTCTGCGATCAAAGGCGACATCATATGCGACAGGCTCAGTCTGAACGGTACCGTGAGAGGAAACGTCAAGGTCTATTCGAACGCCAAGTTTGGCAGCAGCACTGTCCTCATAGGCAACCTCAACTCTCAAAACCTGTCCATCGAAGAAGGTGCATTCATTGACGGTACTGTCAAGGTAACCACTGACAGGGACACATTCGTTGACGATGACGATTTTAACTATAAGCCGGGTTTCGATCCCGACTACACTGTCGAACCCGACTTTACAGCTGAATAGAATAACTAAATCCTCCCATATGATTGGTGCTTTGAAAATCCCGGTTTGGTCCGATGATCAGACCGGGATGTTTGATTGCCCGTCTTTCATCCGAAAGCGCAGCGCAATACGGCTCTGAGCATTTCGATCTTTTCCTGCTCGTTTACGAGCGCTACAGGTTCGTATATGCGTTCAGTCCTGAAGAATTTATATATATTCGGCTTCTGAATGTCAAATATGATATGCGGGATCCTTACCATTGCGAATTCTCCTTTCGTTTCATTCACCTATATAACGAACGAAACGCCAAAAGTGTTGAAATAAGATTTACGATCCTTTTATATTTTTCCTTTATATTATTCCGCTCAGGGCAAAAGCCTTATACGGAAATATAAGTTCAGAAATGCCTGTTTCAGAAAAAGGTGTCCCGGGAGACCGGAAACTCCCGGGACATCCATCAGTGACAGGGTATCGATCCCCTGTCCCATCCCCTATAGCAAAATCAGGGTATCCGGGGAGGCCTCATACTCCCGGGATACCCCGATATAAACAAGTTTTATCGCATCAATACCGAAGAGCCAATAAGACTCAGTCGACAAGCTTTGCCAGGATCACGGCGACCTGGCCACGGGTCGCATTGCCGGAAGGATCATCAAACCCGGCGAAATCGATGCCGAATTTGTCCGCAAATCTCTCCATTATTAGGTTCACATGTTCCTGGGTGAGAGTATCCTTGGGTCCGAACCTTCCGTCGCCATAACCCTGGATCAGGCCGTTCTCCGCGCCCCAGGTTATGTATCCGGTGCTCCATCCGTCGTTGGGAACGTCCTTGAATTCAGACTTCTTCGAGTGATCGACTTCGGCACCGACCACACGTCCGAGGAAAGTCATGAACTCGGCGCGGGTCAAACCGGCATCGGGATCATAATGGTTGTAGTCCTTGCCGTTTGTAAGTCCCGCATCATACAGCTTCCTGACCGCGTCAAAGTATTTGCTTCCCGCGGGAACATCCTTGAACGGGAACGCATACCCGTCTGTCTGCGCAGCCAGGAAGTGCGTGAATGTCTCGAAGCCTATGTCGGCAGGAGCAAAGTTCGGCGTATAAACATGTGTAGCCGAAACAACATTGCCGTTCTCGTCTTTCGTTTCCCTTACACAGTGTACAAGAAGATCACCGATATTGACCGTCTTGGCGATGTTCTCGCCCATGGTCGACCTGATCTCGTAAATGTTGTTCTCAGTTACCCTGACCACAGAGCAGTTGTCATATTCGGCTTCGGCGTTCGTATTGATGAACATCTTTCCGTCATAGTCATCACCCTTGGCGTCGAAACCGTTATGTACATAGATCCAGCTCCAGTGATCCAATGCCATGAACTGAAAACGATTTTCCTCGGTATATACGGCTCCCTGGCTTTCTGCGATAAGCTTCTGAGCATCTGCCAGCCCGTCATAGTCGACATGCTCAAACAGGGCGATGTAGGTCTTCGGCTCCGCTCCTTTTGACAGCGCATAGTCGACGAGAGCATTATATGCCTGCATCATGCTGACCGGCATTGAATCGCCCGTTGATACGACCATATATATCGGGAGGTCATAGAGGTTTTCCAGATCTTCTTCGGTGAAAGTCGTGCCTGAACAGATCGGGAATGCAGCCGCAAAATAGTCCGGGAAAGCTTTGATCATTGACCATGTAGCTGAACCGCCGTATGAGCATCCACCGATATATATCCTGCTTTTATCGATATCGGGATGCTTATCCAGTACATACTCAATGACATCCATGCACGCCTTTACGCTTCTGCCCGCATGGTTCTGCGGCGCGAGAACATATGCTCCGCCGAATACGTCCTGGGTCTTGTCTTTTGCCCAGTTGACTACGGCGTTGGCTGTGATATGTATCTCGTTATCGTCACCGATTTCTCCGCCGCCGTGCAGCCACACGACCAGCGGATACCCGTCGCCCTTGTTATCATACTTGCTCTTGTCCGGGATATACAACCTCGCGTTCATCGAGTCATATTTCGTTGCTTCACCTGTGCGATAATCCACATAAGTGTACTCGGTTGTCACCGAGAGCCGCTCAAACTTGTCGGCCCACTCGTTGATGACTTTTCCGCTCCAGACGAACTCGGTGCCTTCTTTCAGATTACCAAGGTCCTTGGACAAAGCTACTTTCCAGGATCCATCATAGTTGGAGAAGTTGCTGATGCGCGTAAGGTTGTGTTCCGCGTAATTGGTCCCGATGTCCAGGGTCAGGACAGTCCTGTCGTCCGAGATGACGGCGCTCTTTACCGAGACGGCGTCACTTTCCGCATTGACTTCCATACCGTAAAATACATACCTGAGATCTATCGAAATCGAAAATGCGTCCAGAAGGTCTTCGGCTCTGATATTCTCGCCGAGCGGCTTTGAAAGGCTGACTCTCACCCCGGTAATGGGCGTACCCCAGTCAAATCCGGTCGCCAGCAGGTCAAAGGTACCCGCATCCGACTCCTGAGCGTTTGCCGCGATGCCAAGCGCCATCAGCATGGCGGCACTAAGCATGATTGCCAGGAACTTTACGATCCTTTTGTCCATGATGTTTCCTCCTT
>JAAYMG010000236.1 GCA_012521525.1 Clostridiales bacterium
CCCGACAAAAGCGATTTTACCCGATTCGGATATCTTTTCGTAAATGGATTCGACGATTTTGACCTTGTCGGCCGGCAGCAGATCGGTGTACACCTCGTCCAAACCGAGCTTTGAGGCTGCCATCATCCCTGCCTCTCGCACATCACCCGTGAGCATAACTGTCTTTTTGATTCCCCGGTCCTTGAGAAGCCTTATTGATTCAGCCGCATCGTCTTTCAGCTCGTCAGTGATCAGTATCGCTCCTGCATACCGATCTTCTACGGCAATATGTATTATTGCCCCTGCGCGTGAATGACTGCTGTCAAACAATTCACGGGTCGATATTCCGTATTTGGCCATCAGTTTTGCGTTCCCGACAAGCACTGTCCTTCCGTCTACGACCGATCTGACACCGTGCCCGGGCAGCTCCTCAACTTCCGTGACCCTGGTGCTGTCCGTTTCCCAGCCGTAAGCCCTGATCAGTGACTGCGATACGGGATGGTCGGAAAAGCTCTCGGCATGCGCAGCGATCTCCAGAAGTTCCTTCTCGGGCATTTCGACCGTCCTTATTTCATTGACGTTGAATACTCCTTTTGTCAGTGTTCCGGTCTTGTCAAAGATGACAACGTCAGTTCTTGCAAGGTCCTCAAGGCTGTTGCTTCCCTTTACAAGTATACCCCTTCTGGAAGCCCCGCCGATACCTCCGAAGAATCCAAGGGGGACCGAGATCACCAGCGCGCATGGACAGGATATTACCAGAAACACAAGGGCCCTTGATATCCACTCTCCGAATGGTTGCCCCGGTATCAACAATGGAGGGATAACGGCGAGCAATACGGCAAGTGCGACTATGACCGGCGTATAGAATCTTGCAAATCTGGTTATGAAGCGTTCCGACCTGGACTTCCTGGAAAGTGAATTCTCAACAAGGTCCAGTATTTTGCTGACTGTCGACTGCTCAAACTCTTCGGTCACTCTTGCAACCAAAAGCCCGCTTAAGTTTATGCTCCCGCTGAGCAGAGCATCACCTGCTTCAACGTCACGCGGAACAGACTCACCCGTAAGAGCCGAAGTGTCCAGCATCGAGCTGCCGTCTACAACAACGCAGTCGAGCGGTACCTTCTCGCCGGGCTTTATCGCAATGAGATCACCTACATGTACCTCCTCGGGATCGACTGTGACCATCTCACCGTTTTTCATCAGGTTCGCATGTTCCGGCCGGAGTTCCATCAGCGAGGAAATAGACTTCCTGGATTTATTCACCGCGTAATCTTCGAACAATTCACCTATGCGGTAAAACAGCAATACTGCTACGCCTTCCGGATACTCGCCTATCAAAAACGCACCTATCGCGGCAACAGACATCAGAAAGTTTTCGTCAAAAACCTGGCCGTTTTTTATATTCAACGCAGCCGTAAACAGCACTTTCCAACCGGCCGCAAGACCTGCTGCGATGTATAGTGCTATAAGTACATAGTCGTTTGCTGTATCAACGATTACTGCAATAAGAAACAATAAAGCAGAAATGATCAACAGTATGATCTGTCTTTTTTGGTTCATAGCGCCCACGCTGCAGCCCTACTTCATTTCACAGTAGGGCTCGATTTTTTTGATTATTTTTCTTGCCTCCTGCTCGATACGATCCATCTCCGTGTCTTCAGCATCGATTATCAGCTTTGTTGTAAGGAAGTTCACTGTTGCGCTTTTTACCCCTTCAAGCCTGCCGATCGCTCTTTCCATCTTTGCGGCACAGTTTGCGCATCCCAGTCCTTCCAGTCTGTATGTCTTTCTCATGATCAAAACCCCAATCTTTCTTGATATTAACCGATATGAATCAGGTATCATGTCCGGAATAATTCCGTTCACTCCGAAATGTGCTCCACGCCCTTTTCAAATACATCGCGTACATGGTCGTCCGCCAGAGAATAGTAAACGATCTTGCCTTCCCTGCGTGACTTCACCAGGTTTGCGCGTCTCAACTCCCTCAACTGATGCGAGATCGCGGATTTTGTCATGTTCAGGAGTACCGCAAGATCGCATACGCACATCTCGCTGGAATCAAGTGCCCACATGATTTTTACCCGGGTGCTGTCACCGAGGACTTTGAAAAAATCGGACAGGTCGTAGAGCAATGTATCGTCGGGCATCGTCTCCCTTACCTTGTCGACTGTTTCCTGATGTATGACATTGCAGTCACATATTTCAAACTTGTTGCTCATGTCAAACCTCCGTTAAAAATCTTTCACTCATATTCGAATGTCTTGCCTTTTAATCTCTTGCCGATCGATATTTTCATATGCACGGTTCTTCAATTGAGCAATCGTTCAATCGTTCGTTACTATTATAGTTGAATGACCGCTCAACTGTCAACGGCTATTTTAATATAGTGTCATCTTCTCTGTATTGACCATGGCTTTGTAAAAAAACCGGGAATTTATATACAGTTTGACATTCACTCCCACCGGCATCGATCCTGACTACCCAGCCGGGTTGGCCGCAGTAAATGGCTGCCACATAATGCAGGCCTGCTGACCTCAAGGATATCTGGGACGGCACGCTCATTCCGTTGCATTTTTCGATACTTTCAGCTTAATTTTTCCTGCCGTTTTATTCTTTTTTGCGCAAAATTATCATTGTTTAGTTGATGATTCCGTGATATTATGGAATAACTCATTATTTGAAACAGCATCATAAATCAACCAAATCCCTGAGATTTCAGGCACAAAGAATAATGACCTTCCCTTACGAAGGTATATCGGGCATAAAGGCCGAGTAGTCAAAACCGATCGCATGAATCACACGCATAGAATGATCAAAATATACTAAGTAGAAAAAGTGGCTCAATTTCAACATATACAATAAAACCTGAACTGATGGAATCGGAGTGTATATTTTGAATCCATTGATCAGACATTTTGTTAAGGACTATGAAAACACCGGAAATCCCGAAGTCCGCAGGGCATACGGGAAGTTTGCAAGCGTTGTAGGCGTTATCACTAATCTTGTGCTTTTTGTGATAAAAGTAATAGCCGGTCTGATAAGCAAAAGTGTCTCAATAACTGCGGATGCTGTAAACAACCTGTCCGACTCGGGTTCATCGCTCGTTACACTATTCGGATTCAAGATTTCGGGGAAGCCGGCAGACGAAAAGCATCCGTACGGACACGCCCGAATGGAATATATTTCCGGACTGATAGTCGCTATAATAATCATGTTCCTCGGACTTCAGCTTGTCAGCAGCTCTATTGCGAAGATCATCCGGCCGGAAAACATGGAATTCAGTCCGCTTGCAGCGGCGATTTTGGCTGTATCCATCCTGCTGAAGCTTTGGTTTAGCCTCTTTTCCCGCAGGATCGGAAAACTGGTCGACTCGTCCACGCTTATCGCAACGTCCGTGGACAGCCGCAATGATATCCTTGCAACCTCCGCAGTTTTGATCTCGATCATCATAAACCGCATTACCGGTTACAATCTTGACGGCTATATCGGAACCGCGGTCTCGCTGTTCATCATCATCAGCGGTGTGAAAATCGCTACCGAAACGATAAGCACCCTTCTCGGAAGTGCGCCGTCCAGAGAGCTTGTTGAAAAATGCTATCGCAAACTTCTCAGCTACGAAGGCATAGTGGGCATCCACGACCTGAACATCCACACTTACGGCGAAGGCAATTGCTTTGCCTCGGTGCACTGCGAAGTCGACTACGATCAGGACATCATGGTAAGCCATGATATCATTGACAACATAGAACGTGATTTCCTTGAAGAAGAGGGCATTCATCTTGTGATACACCTCGACCCCGTCGTTCTGGACGACGAGCGGACCAACGCGCTGAAGGATAAAGTCAACGCGCTCATCAGTGAGATCTCCCCTGAAATCAGCATGCACGACTTCCGTGTCGTATGGGGATTAACGCATTCCAACCTCATTTTTGACATTGTCATTCCTTTCGGCATGCAGGACAATGAAATAGTGGAGAAAATAAAAAAGAGGATCGAAGAACTCGATCCGTCATATCGTTCCTTTATTACCGTCGACCACACTTATGTTCCAGATATTGACGATATTTATAAGAATACATGATGTTACATGGGGACAGGTGGCTCATCCCGGTAATCGGGATAATGTACCTGTCCCCTTTTCCGATTTCCTCTTATCCCGTTTCAGTATCTGATTTCAACGTTCTCTGACTGGAAGCGGCGGATCCATTGCTCGTCCGGTTCGCTGTCTGTAACGATCATATCGGCTTCACTGATATCCGCGATCTTCACGAATGAAGCTTTATTGAACTTGCTGCTGTCCACAGCGATTATCTTCCTGCTCGCCGCATTCAGCATGGCCTTCTTTATCTGGGCATCCTTCTCATTCGAATCGGTTATGCCCCTTTCAAGATCCAGCCCTTTGCAGGAGCATATGGCGGTGTCGACATGGAAGGATGAGATCATCTTCTCTGCCTGGTATCCGACCAGCGAAAGCCCTCCTTCCTTCAGCGCCCCGCCTGTGGAAAGGATGTTCCAGTTTGTTTTGTTGGCAACTTCAAGCAGGATCTCGATGGAATTGGTTATCAAGGTTATGTTCCTGCGTGTGAGTATCTTTTTGATGACATAGAGAGCGGTCGTGCTGGCATCAACAGCTATATAGTCACCGTCATTGATAAGCTCTGCAATAATGGATGCGATTTTCTGCTTTCCGGGTACATTCGCCTGCTTTCGTACATTATATGGAAGATCGGTGTTCAGGCTGTCACTCCTCACGGCACCGCCGTAGGTCTTTTTTGCAAGACCCTCTTTTTCCAGCTTCTCGAGATCCCTTCGAATAGTTTCCTCTGTTACATTGTAAATTTTGCTAAGCTCACTTACTATTACTTTTCCGTCCGCATATAGGCGGGCCAAAATATCGTTCCTTCTCTCAATCGCTAACACGTACTTCTCCCTTTCAGCTCAATACTTAAACTCCAAAGCGAAACCAATTAAATCAACAGGCTATATTATTGATTTTATCCAAGCAAGATTGGTTTGTCAATATCGTTCCAACTACTTGAAAATAAGGAAAATACAGTCCTGAAACCGCAGACAAAATACATATAATAAAATATGTTACTAAAAAAAGGAGAAAGATATATCATAATGTCAGATTTATAATTCTTCCCTTGTCCGATTGCCTGTTTTGTTGTATAATTGCTTTTGAAATCAAAACTTGTTTAAGGGGGGTATTCTCATAGATACCGCTGTAAAAAGCAGACTTGCAGAGATAGCACGCAAGGTCCGCATGGGCATTATAGAGAGCACATACCACGCGAAAGCCGGGCATCCCGGCGGGAGCCTTTCCTCTGCCGAAGTGTTGACCTACCTGTACTTCAGGGAAATGAACATCGATCCCGAGAACCCCAAAATGGACAACAGAGATCGATTCGTACTGAGCAAGGGCCACTGCACGCCCGGCCTTTACTCGGTACTTGCTTACCGGGGATTCTTCCCGGTCGAAGACCTTAAAACCTTCCGTCATATTGACAGCTATCTGCAGGGACACCCGAGCATGACATCGGTCCCCGGCGTCGATATGTCGACAGGCAGCCTCGGCCAGGGTATCAGTACGGCATGCGGCATGGCGCTTGGACTGAAGAAGCGCGGAGGCCCCGAACGTGTTTATGCCCTTTTGGGCGACGGAGAACTCCAGGAGGGCCAAGTCTGGGAAGCCCTTATGTTCGGTGCCCACTACAGTCTTGACAATCTCTGCGTCATAATCGACAACAACAACCTTCAGATAGACGGAGCGATCACGGATGTCATGAGTCCGTATCCGATCAGGGAGAAGCTTGAAGCATTCGGATATTCAGTGATCGAAGTAGACGGTCACAGCTTCGAAGAGCTTGAACAGGCTTTCAACACCGCGCGCAATACGAAGGGTAAACCGACCGCGATACTGATGAAGACCATAAAGGGCAAGGGCGTAAGCTTCATGGAAAACAAAGCGGCCTGGCACGGAAAGGCTCCAAACGACGAAGAATACATGACAGCCATCCGTGAACTCAGCCAGGCAGCCTCATCGGAGGTGACGAAATGAGCGAGATCAGGAAGGTCGCAACCCGCGATAGCTACGGAGCAGCCCTTGTCGAACTTGGGCGTGAACATCCTGATGTGATCGTTTTGGACGCGGACCTTGCAGGCGCGACCAAGACCGGTGTTTTTAAGAAGGAATTCCCGGACCGCCACATAAACTGCGGCATCGCGGAAGCAAATATGATGTGCGTTGCAGGCGGACTGTCAACGGTCGGTTATGTGCCGTTTGCAAGTACTTTTGCCATGTTCGCCGCCGGAAGGGCGTTTGAGCAGGTACGCAATACCATAGGGTATCCCCATTTGAATGTAAAGATAGGTGCAACGCACGGCGGAATAAGTGTCGGTGAAGACGGCGCAAGCCACCAGTGCAATGAGGACTTTGCAACCATGCGCTCCATACCGGGCATGGTCGTGATATGCCCAAGCGATGACATAGAAGCCAGGGCGGCCGTCAAAGCAGCATATGAACATGTCGGACCGGTTTACATGAGGTTTGGCAGGATGGCCGTTCCGGTCATAAATGACAATCCCGGTTATAAGTTTGAACTTGGCAAAGGCATCGCGCTTAGGGACGGCGCGGACATTACGATAGTAGCGACCGGTCTCATGGTAGCCGAAGCATTGGAAGCTGCCGAAAGCTTAGCCGGGGAAGGGATCGACGCGCAGGTCATAAATATCCACACCATTAAACCGATTGATGAGGAACTGTTGATCAGCGCGGCAAAGAAAACCGGCAAAATAATCACCGCCGAAGAGCACAGCATCATCGGAGGACTGGGCGAAGCGGTTTGCTCTGTATTGTCGGAGAACTATCCCGTACCGGTAAAACGCATCGGTATAAACGATGAATTCGGACACTCCGGTCCTGCGGCAGCGCTTCTCAAGCAGTTTGGACTTTGCTCGGAAAATATCGCAAAGACCGCAAAAGAGATGCTGGGCAGATAACATATGACCGGCGGTTATCGGACATTTTCCGATAATTTGCCTGGCATAAATTAACCTGTGATAAAAAAGGCTCTTCGTCAATTGTTGGGGTAGAGCATAAGTAAAAATATGATCCGGTAGGTAACAATGATTGCTTACCGGATCTTGCTTTGTAAAACAACCATGTAATCAACCTATGAAACCATCAAGATAC
>JAAYMG010000237.1 GCA_012521525.1 Clostridiales bacterium
CCCGGAGGTGTCCGGGAACAGCGGTTTTTTATCCGTCATATCATCTTAGCGTCCTGGCAAAAATGTGTGTTCGATATAGATATGGTGTTGCCTGTCGGCGGGCAGCTCGCCTTTCATCATTGAGTTCAATGTTTGCACCGAAACGTCGGCGAGCCTGTCCAGGGGCTGCCCGGCATAAGTGATGCCGGGGAGTTCGAGGTGGCTGAACATCCCGCCGCATGTTGCGAACTCGATATCCCGGGGCATCTGTTTGCCGCAGCTTTTTGCGATTTCCATGAGGTCCAGGGCAAACGCGATGCTGGCGCTGAATACTGCGTCGGGGCAAATCTCCGGGTCGGCAAGGAGTTCTCTGAACCTGCTTTCAACGAGATTGGATTCCACAAAGTCATCCGCGTAGATTATCAAATCGGATCTGATCGGCAAACCGTTATCGATATGGGCAAGATAATATCCGTTCAGGATCCGTTTTCTGTCTGCAAGGCGTATGAGGTTCGTGGTCCCGGAGCTGATGCTCCTGTCCATGTCGCAGACCAGGGCAATATTTCTTTTTCCTTTTTTGATAAAGTAACTGGTTATATCATATGCAACGAGCTCATCGTCGACAGATACCGAAACCGTATCAGGATAATCATACTGTACCCTGCACAATACCACCGGACACAATTTTTTCAGTTTTTCATATGTTTCGGCGGTCACGAGCGCGTCCAGAATGATTATTCCGTCGAAATCGCTTTTGCTTGGCAGCATATCGATGTCGACCTCGGATTCGGGTATATATTTATAAAGCGTTGACAGGTTGAATTTGCTGGCGCTGTCCTCGAAGCATCTGATCATGTCTTCGTTTATCAGTGATGATATGATCAGTATTTGCTTTTGCCTGTTTTCGGATTGCAGCTTCGTAGACTTGTAACCAAGTTCCTCGATTGCTTTCAGCACCTTGTTGTACTTTGCGGTGCTTACGCGATAATTCCCGTTGATCACGCGTGACACTGTGGCGATTGAAACCCCCGCATGCCTTGCAACATCTTCGATCCTGACCATCCCGACACCTCACATATCGCTTTGCGTTGATGTTTTGTTTTAATATATCATCATATCATGCTGTGTACAAGTGAAAGAGTACATAGAGTTATAAAAAAACAGCAAATTTGCACGGGTCTTATACCGGTCAGCCGGATTTTGCGCGAAAATGCGGGGACAAATGAAAAACCGGCAGCGTTCATATTGTCAAACCTGTGTGAAAAAAGAAGAAAACAGTTGTAAAGGCAAATTGCTTATTGAAAAGAGGCTCTTCCATACAGTCTCCGTGGCATGGACAAAATGGACTAATATGTTAGATCGATGTGTAATAAATTATTGTTTAGCACTCATATTTTTTAAAATGCAATAAATCGCTGTTGTAAAAAAGACGAAAACAGACGTAAATACTTGACGTGAAATGCGATCTCTAATATTATAGAACCTGGGGGCAAGTATTTACATAACGAGGCTTTTTCAAACATTCAAATTCAACCAAAGGAGGTATATCCGACGTGAAGAAGATCATTGCATTGGTTATCGTTTTTCTGATGTGTGCGGCTTTATTTGCCGGATGTAACAACGAAGAAAAGATCACTCCAAGCGACACCGGTGTCAAACCGACCGTATCGAATGATTCGCCTTCAAATGTCGACAGCAAGCCCGATGATGATGAGTCCGGCGGCCTGCCGCTGGTAGACACTCCGGTTACCGTTACAGCATGGTGGCCGTGTGCTTTTACGCTTTCCGTTATACCTTCGATGGAAGAAAACCTGGTCTTCAAAGAAATGGCCCGACTGACAAATGTATATGTTTCATTCACGACCCCCTCTTCTGCCAGTATGACAGAGCAGTTCAACCTCCTGATCACGTCCGGGGAGTTTTACGATTTTGATATGATAAGCTATTTCCCGCTGCTCTATAACAAGGGGCTGGACAACGCGATAGATGAACTGATGGTCGTGCCTCTCGAGGACTACCTGGAAATAATGCCTAACATTAAAGCACTTCGCGACAACAATGAAGCGATCCGCAAAGGGACGACCACCGACAAAGGCCACTTCGGCGGGATACCCCTTGTGAAGGTGGACAAGAACGGAAACGCGCAGGGCGCGTGGGTAGGCGGAGTCATTCGCCAGGACTGGCTCGACGAGCTGAACCTGAAAGTGCCGCGGACTTACGATCAGGCTGAGCAGGTCTTCAAGACCTTCCAGGACAACGGCCTGGCGGAGCATCCCCTCTGGATCAGGAACGACGGCTTTACCATGGGAAATATCGTAAACGGCGGATTCAATGTGATAAACGGGTTCTACCAGGTAAACGGCCGGGCAAAATACGGACCGATGGAGCCTGATTTCCGCAGATATCTTGAAAAGCTGAACGACTGGTATAATAAAGGCTACATTGCTCCCGACTTCTATGCGCAGCAGGATTACTTCGGACCGATCGACAAAGTCGCAAACAACGAATACGCCGTGTTCGACTGCATATACACATGGAACAAAACATACAAGCTGGCAGCTGCCGATCCCGATTTCAAGCTCACCGCTATGCGCATACTTGTCGAGAATGAAAACGATCCCGTCCATGTGCGCATGACGACCGACCCGGCATCGCAGTATCTGTGTTTCCCGTATGGTTCCAAGAACGTCGAGCTGCTTTGCCGTTACTGGGATTACCTGTTCAGCGAAGAAGGTATCCTCCTGAGCAACTACGGAGTCGAGGGCGAGACCTTTGAATATGACGAGAATGGCGAGCCCGTATGGTCGGGTCCCCTGAAGTCGGATGCACCCGAATTCAACCTCTCCGATACGCAGGGAGCATATTTCCTTTATAACTCACCGGGTTACATCCTGTTTGACCGGGAGCTCAGCGTCGTAGAGCCTGAAGCGGCCGGCTTTGTAGATATTTGGAACGAGGACGGTTGTGACTACTTCTTCCCGGGTACCGCTACGATGACTTCGGAAGAAAATACTGAATACGCCAACATAATGGGCGATGTCCAGACATTTGTATCCGAGAACCTGGTAAAATTCATTATAGGCGAGAAATCGTTCGACGAGTACGACAATTTTATCAACGAGATGAAAAAGCTGAGGGTCGAAAGAGCGATAGAGTTGAGACAGGCAGCCCTCGATCGGTACAATTCCCGTTAACTGCCGAAACTGTTGAAGTGACTCCGGTGGATCCATACCGGAGTCACTTTAAAGAAAAACATGCGGATAATATCTGATACATAGCAAAAGTCTCTTTACAAAAGGCAGCAAGTATATTTAATATAGATTATAGATCACAAACACCGAAAAACATATCAAAACCGTCATAAAACAGACGTCGTATAACTAAATCATATAAAAATGAGGTAGAAAAATGAGTAGAACAGAAAGAATCGTTCACCCACCTATGTCAGACCGTGAATTAAGGAATGCTGCCCTTTCCAGGCGGGCAGCGTGCGAAGGCATGGTCCTGCTGAAAAACGACAATGAAACCCTCCCGCTGAAACAGGAACAGACGAAAATAGCGCTGTTCGGTGTCGGTGCGGTCCGCACGGTCCGCGGAGGAACGGGCTCGGGTGACCCGTTCAATGGCGGACTGTCGGGGGGAGCATCATCGGATGTGAACCAGAGCCCCAGGTATCATGTGAACATACTGGACTCATTCGTGGATGCGGGATATGAAGTGGTAACGGAGAAGCGTCTGCGGGACTATGCGGTAGGGTATGACGAAGAGATGAAGAAAGTTGCCGGAAATCCCATGGTGACATTCGCTTACCCGGAAGACGCCCTGGATGAAGAGACGGTAAAGGGGTTTGCCGGTCAGACCGACGTTGCCATCTATGTGCTTTCCAGGAATTCCGGTGAGGGAGCCGACCGCTGCCTTTCAAAGAAGATAGAGCTTGACGGGAAAGAATACGAGCTCGGCGATTACCAGCTGACCCAAGCAGAGCTGGACAACCTGAAATACATTACCGGCGCATTTAAGAAAACGATTCTCGTACTGAACGTCGGCGGTGTCGTCGATATGAGCCGGATCGTTCAACTGGACGGACTGGATTCCATTCTTCTGATGAGCCTGGCGGGACAGGAAGGCGGAAATGCCTTACTGGATGTCCTCACGGGTAAAGTGACACCGAGCGGAAAGCTTACCGCCACATGGGCGATGGACTACAAAGACTATCCCGCCGCGGAGACGTTTGCTTATAATGACCAGAATGTCGACGTCGAGAAGTATACAGAAGGCATTTATGTCGGGTATCGCTGGTTTGACAGCTTCGGCAAGGCACCGATATATCCTTTCGGATACGGTCTCAGCTATACGACATTTGATGTAAAGCATGTCGGACAATCCGTTGACGGGGAGACCGTCGAAGTCAAAATCGAAGTTGAAAATACCGGTACGAAATATTCCGGAAAAGAGGTCGTGCAGGTCTACTGTTCGGCGCCCGAAGTGCGTTTGGAGAGGCCATATCAGGAACTTGCGGGATTTGCAAAGACCGGGCTGCTGGCACCGGGTGAGAAGGAAGCGCTTACTGTCAAGTTCCGTCTGAGCGATATCGCTGCCTTTGACTATGAGAAGTCATGCTATACACTCGAAAAGGGAGATTACCGTATCCGGGTCGGCACTTCGTCAAGGGACACAGTTCCCGCGTTTGTCATAAGACTTGACCGTGATGTGACCACAAGACTTGTAAATCATCAGATGCCCCTTTCTCAGCCTCTTGATGAGATAAGCAGGCTTGGGAAGCCATATGGCATGGATGATGGCGACTGGGCAAATGTACCTGTCCTGGATGCCGATCCTGCCGCGATACCGTGTGTGGACAACCGTTCGGTCTATCAGGACGAAGCCGTCACTACATATACGACCGATAAGGATTACAAGCCGCTCCTGCCCTACGAAAAAGTCTGCCTGAAGGAAAAGCGGGATATCACGCTTGAAGACGTGGCAAACGGCAGGGCAACTTTGGAGGACCTGGTCGCGCAGATGTCGATCGAGGAGCTCGCAGAGCTCAACTGCGGAACCGGCTGGGGCGTAGCGAACGAAAAATCCCCGATAGTCGGTTCGAACTCAGCGACCGTGGCGGGTGCCGCGGGTGAAACGACGCCTAACCTTTGGGAGAAGTACAAAATACCGTCCATAGTCCTTGCCGACGGACCGGCGGGAGTCCGCGTAAACCAGGAGTTCGAGGCGACGAATATCGAAACCGGCGAGAAGGTCATGAGGTATCAATACTGCACTGCATGGCCTATCGGGACCCTGTTGGCACAGTCCTTTGACCCCGTGATCGTTGAAGAAGTGGGCAGGGGCCTTTGCGAAGAGCTGGACGAACTGGGCATTTCAATATTGCTTGCCCCGGGACTCAATATCCACAGGGATCCGCTTTGCGGACGCAATTTCGAGTACTTTTCGGAGGATCCGCTGCTTTCCGGTCTCATCGCTGCGGCGTACGTGCGCGGGGTGCAGTCAAGGCCGCACATCGGTGCGTGTGTCAAGCACTTTGCCGCCAACAACCAGGAATCCAACAGGCACGCTGTTGATACGATCGTCAGTGAGAGAGCGCTTCGCGAAATATATCTCAAGAACTTTGAGATAGCGGTGAAGGAATCGAAACCCATGACGATCATGACCGCGTATAATAAAATCAACGGGATCCCGGCGGCCGACAGTTATGATCTTTGCACCAACTTCCCAAGAGGCGAGTGGGGATTCGACGGTGCGATCATGACCGACTGGAACGGCGGAATGTCGACCCCGTCGATATCCATGCACGCAGGAAACGACCTGATAATGCCCGGTGGCCCCGGCAGGGTAAGGAACATCGTCCTTGCGGCCGTCTTAAAGCAGCCCGAGTTTGATGAGCGCGGACAGGTCAGGTTCTATGAAGAAAGGTCGTTCATCACAATGCTGAGGCCTTCATGGAACTCCTTCAAACCCGATCAGAACGGGGAGGACGTAGCCGAAGCGGTGTTGGGCGAAGGGTATGTTGCCACCGTCAAAGATGACATGATATTGGTCAACGGCGAACCTGTTTACATGGAACATATACCTGAACTTCCGCCTCGGTTCCGCAGACCCGGAATGGAGCCCGGGTTTGCGCATCCCGTTACGACAAAGGACGCTTCGGTCTCCGATGACGGCAGGAAGATCCTCTACAAGGGAACCATGGCAAAGAACGTGACGATTTGCAAAGGGGATATCCAGCGCTGCGCGATAAACAACCTGAAAGTGATCATGCGCTGCAAGGTGATGTAAATTCGAAATATGAACGACCCTGTTGTATGCACATATAACAGGGTCTTTTCATTGCAGCTTTAGCGAAAATAAACCACCGGCTATGCCGGTGAGAATAAGAATCTTTAGATACAAGAAGACCTCCTTTTGCTAAAATGAGTGCAGGTTCGCCAACCGCACAAAGCAAAAGGAGGTCATGTCATGAATGACATGCAAAGTTTATCACATTCCAAATGGATATGCCAATACCTATATTGTGTTTGCGCCGAACCACCAATTATCAGTGCAGCTCAGTTCATGGGATATCAAAAAGGGAAAAGCAGTTTGATGATATTAGTATCAGAGCTTTTGGAAGTTGTATTTTACCATATTGCTTGATACAATAATCAAAAGCCTGCTTATTGCGATAAAGTATAATATTTTTCGCAAATTCATAGAAGTCCAATAAAAATGACATGGACGTAACCGTTTGGTAGAATTAAGTTAGCATACAAAATACCAACCAAAGGAGGTTACGTACCATGTCAGA
>JAAYMG010000021.1 GCA_012521525.1 Clostridiales bacterium
CTGGAGCAGATTGTGGATTATATAAAGAATCTTCGGTTCACAGATGAAGACATTGAATTCCTCAGAAAAAAGGGAGGATTCAGCGAGGGATTCCTCAAATATCTCCGCAACTTGCGCTTCACGGGAGACATATACTCAGTGCCGGAGGGGACCCCTGTATTTCCCAACGAACCGATCCTGACTGTCCGCGCGCCTGTCATAGAGGCGCAGCTGATAGAGACTTATGTTTTGCTCACAGTCAATCACCAGTCAATGATCGCAACGAAAGCGAACAGGATCTCCCATGCCGCGCAGGGGAGGACCGTGCTTGAATTCGGCTCCCGAAGGGCGCACGGAGCGGATGCCGCCGTTGACGGAGCGCGTGCCGCATTTATAGGCGGATGTGCCGGTACCGCATGTACACTGTCGGAAATCGTCTATGGGGTTCCCGCGGGCGGAACGATGGCTCATTCGTGGGTACAGATGTTTGATACTGAATATGATGCGTTCAAGGCATACTGTGAGATATATCCGGAAAATGCGACGCTTTTGGTAGACACATATAACGTCCTGAAAAGCGGGGTCCCGAATGCGATCAAGGCATTCAAGGAGATCCTATGGCCAAAGGGGATAAAAAAGTGCGCAATAAGGATAGACTCGGGCGATATCACATACCTGTCCAAGAAGGCGCGCAGGATGCTGGACGAAGCCGGTCTGACCGAGTGCAAGATAGTTGCTTCGAACTCTCTGGACGAATGGCTGATCCGTGATTTGGTAGTGCAGGGTGCGAAAATCGACGTGTTCGGTGTCGGAGAACGGCTGATCACGTCAAAGAGCTCCCCGGTTTTCAACGGCGTATATAAGCTGGTTGCGATCGAAAAGAAGGACGGGACAATTGTCCCGAAGATAAAAGTCAGCGAAAGTTCGGCCAAGATCACAAATCCTCATTTCAAAAAGCTTTACAGGCTTTATGAGCGCGACAGCGGAAAGGCCATTGCCGACCAGCTGTGCGTTTATGATGAAGTGATCGATGACACTAAACCTCTTGAGATCTTTGACCCCATCGACATATGGAAGAGGAAGGTAGTGACCAACTTCATAGCCAAGGAGATGCATGTCACTATATTCAAAAACGGCGAACTGGTTTATGATCTGCCTTCATTGCCTGAGATCCAAAAGTACTGCGCCGGGCAGGTAGATACTTTGTGGGAAGAAGTCAAGCGCTTTGAGTACCCGCACCAGTACTATGTTGACCTTTCTCAAAAGCTGTGGGATATAAGGCACCACCTTCTGAGCGAGGTAACCTCTCCGAAAAA
Source organism: Clostridiales bacterium (assembly GCA_012521525.1). Taxonomy (GTDB): domain Bacteria; phylum Bacillota; class Clostridia; order Oscillospirales; family JAAYOS01; genus JAAYOS01. Next base: position 1,296 of record JAAYMG010000021.1, read on the forward strand.
ATAGGACGCAGGATCATGCAACGTGATCCGGTCCAATAATGCCCGGTGCAACTACACCTGCGTTCAATTACACCTGTGTTCAATAAACGCTGAAATATTGTGAATCAGTAAAATACGCCCCGGCAGTGATGATCGGTATAAACCGAGTACTGCAAAGGGGCGTATTTATATTAATCATCATATCATCTTTTTAAATGGTCTGTCTTTTTCAGATGGCTTGTATGTTCACGCCTGGCCTTCCCCTCAAATAGTCGCTTTCCCGCTTGTGGCAGGTAAAAAGCAGTACCTGTCTTTCCTTTGATTCATCATACAGCCATTCCAGTGCGGCAGACATCCGGTCATCATCAAAAGTGATCAGGGCGTCGTCCAGTATCAGGGGCAGGTTGCCGGACAGAGGGAGGATGATACGGCATATTGCCAGACGCATCGCAAGGTAAAGCTGGTCCATCGTGCCCCTGCTCAGCTCCAGGGCCCTTCTCAGGCCCGCATTGCCGGGGTCCTGCGCCATGGCTTCAAACTCCCTGGTTATGATAACGCGGTTGTATCTGTTTGATGTCAGGGACGCAAAGATCTTTGCAGTTTCGCTGTTCAGCTGGGGAGAGAAACGCTCGCGGAGCTGTTTGTACGCATCCTCAAGAGTCTCTATCGCCAGTGAAATGGCGGAATAATGTTGATTCAGCGTATCCAGGCGGTTTTGCAGCAGCCTGATCTCCGATTCCAGTTCGGCGGGTTGACGGGTTTGCGACAAGCGCCCTTCGATCAGAGCGGCATGTCTGCGGAGACTATACAGTTCGTTGTCTATATTTCCCAACTTGCTGCTTATATCATCCGGGACATGAGAAAAGTACGTCAAGCCGTACTCTGAGTCATCTGACCCGCCTGGATGCAGAGCATCCAGGATATCCTTTGCAGTGTTTTTTTCATTGACTGCACGCTCATAGCCTTCGATCGCTTTGACAGCTGTTTGCACTGCATCCCGCAAACCGTTCTCGATTTCAGCGATATTGCTGAACTGGGGAAAGATTTCCTTTATACGCAATATTATCTCATCGGATATAACTGATGGTGTCTGCTGATAGTTTGCATCGATATCTGCCGACAGTTGATCGTACTCATTCAATAGTGAAAGGTAGCTTTCAAGTTTGTCGGTAATTTCAGAGACGTCCATGGCATCATACTTGTCCAGTATTTTCTCTCTGGCCGCACGCAGGGTGTTTTTGGCTTTCGAGCGCGCCCAAATCACTAAAGCCGAAACGGATGCGGCAAACAACAGGCCTGAAGCGATCAGTGAGGGTATCCCCTGAAATTTACCGGGCGAAAGAAGCAGGATCAGGATCGAGAGGGCCGCGGGGATGGACAGAAGAGGGGCAAGTCTTATGAAAATGCCCTTGGTGATATTTTTCAGGTTTAGGTTTTGAACTTTGTCGATATCGCTTGCAGCCATCTCTTCTGCCTGATTGCTCGTGCAGCCGGTAAACGGTTTATATCCGGACAACTGGATCCTGATCTGGTCTATACGGCGCTGCCGTTCCCTGAGCAGGGCCTGCCGGGCTTCAGAGATCCTTTTGATTTCCGCTTCTTCATAAAACCTGCGTTCCAGGACGCGAAGCTCGTCGACCGTAGGCTTTGGCTGCCCGGGAGGAAGGCTTTTCGCGGCATCGATCAGCGCAAGCTCGGCAGACTTCAGCCTTTCTTCCGCAAGCCTGATCCTCCGCTGATGGGACTCCCGGTAATATTCCTGCTGTGCCGAGAGTTTGTCGTTAAGGTCCTTTTTCTCTCTTTCGAGCTCGATGATCCTGCCATGTATTTTTTCAAGCTCTGATTGGTCTTTTGAGCTGTCCTGCAGCTCACGGCGAAGGTCATCTATTTTGCTCTCAAGTTCCGGGATCTTTCCGCCGCTTCTGAACCGAAGAGACCTTTGCCAATCCTTCAGTCTTGATACGGCATCGATATATGAGGAGTTCTCGTCACCTGATGAGACGAGGCTCATGATCCTTCGCTCAAGTTCTCCCGTTCCGCCGGAAGGGAACAGCGGGGTCTCGATAAAGACGCTTCGCTCGAAGCAGTCCTTGCCTATACCCAGTAATTCTTCAACCAGGTCCGACTCGGACAGCGCGATTTTATCCCCAGAAACACTATATACATGCAGGTCACGCATTGGAGCTGCTGAGGTGCTGCGCCTTTCGAGGACTATTTCTCCGAATTTCTGCGTTTCGACACGCATTATCCCGCTCATTGACAGACCGCTCCAGGGACGAAAGCGGTTTTTCACGGCCAATGAGGTTTTTGAATCCCTTTCAGAACTGTTTATTCCATATAACATTGCCCGTATGAATGCGCACCAAGTCGACTTGCCGGACTCGTTCGGCCCTTCTATTATGTTGAGGCCTTCAGCAAGGGTCAGAGTCCTGTTCTCGAGCTTTCCGAAGGTAGCTTGCATCTCACGAATTGTCATGGAACACATACTCCTTTCCGCTCAAAGCGTCAAGCCCGTATCGCGCTGCAAGTTCTATCAGTTTACGCTCTTCATTACCAGGATCTTCATTGAGCTTTTCCTTCAGCAATGCCAGGAAAATACCTTTCAGCGAATCGTCGCCGCATTGCTCCCATAAATTCAGGGGGGGAGAAGTGCAATCCACAATATTGACATAGAAGGCTGATGCCGAAATACGACCCTCAATTTCATCGACGGAGAGCTTGTCCGGTTCGATTTCACCGGTAAGTGTTATCCGCAACAGGCTGTCTTTCATATCGGCAGGAAGGGCTTGCGCGACAGCTTTTTCCGGTGACTGGCTTGAGCTGAGATCTACTGTCAAGTCATAATACCTGGCACCGTTGAGCGGTAAAAAGCTGATTTTGACGGTATCACCCAAATCGACCAGGTAGATCCCTCTGCTGCCCGTCTCGTCAAAGCCCCTGCCTTCAGGACATCCGCAATATGCATATATCGTTTTGCCGGATCTTTGAGGGTCGCTGCGTGCATGGACGTGACCCAGGGCAAGGTAGTCTACACCGCTGGCTTCTATGTCCTTCATGTACAGCGGGTGATAACGAGGTTCAGGCGGATTTAGCTCGCCGTGAAGCATCATAACCGAGAGCTTGCCGTCATGCAAGCTCCCGGTCATGGATCCGTGTGATGATATATAATCATTGAGCGCTGAGCGGAACATGTTCTGGGATGTAAATCCTGCGCCGTAAACGACCAGATTTTCAAGCTCGACCTTTTCTATTACCGTTGTGTGGAAAATACGGACGTTATCAGGCCAGACTGTAAGGTTATATGGCGAGCTTGCATGGAAGTAGTCGTGATTGCCAGGCGTTATAAAAATCGGGATCGAAGTACGAGAGAGTATGTTTGCTACTCGATTTGCTACATCAAAAGAGACTATCGGTTTGTCAAACAAGTCTCCGCAAATAAGTACGGCGTCGACACGATAGCGCTCAGCGGCCGATACGATTTCCTCAAGGATACGGAATTGACCTTCCCGCCTTATGGCAGCTTTCTCCTGAGGAAGGAATCCAAAAGAGCTGTCGATGTGCAGATCTGCCGTATGAAGGATGGTTACGCCCATATTGATCCCCTCCCTTGGCTTGCGATCTTGCATTTCGTGACTATATTATTATTATTTTCTCTCTTCTTCAGGAAAAATCTTGCCAAGAAGTTTTACAACAAGATAGATAACGATCAGGACAGAGAAAACGCCTATCAGTCCGTAACCCATCAGGGCAAAAGCGGCACCAATTTGTGTCATATCTGTAAGACCTCCAAATCAACCAATTAATGTGACGAGCCATGGAACGAGCGCAAGTACCATTCCGCCGGCTATTACAGAACCTATCTGGCCGGCAACGTTGGCGCTTATCGACTGCATAAGGATAAAGTTGGTTGGGTCTTCCTTGGTCGCCATTTTCTGAATAACACGGGCGGACATCGGGAATGCCGATATACCTGCGGCACCGACCATCGGGTTGATCTTTTCTTTTGTGAAAA
>JAAYMG010000238.1 GCA_012521525.1 Clostridiales bacterium
GCATAGTCCACGCTGTATGAGGTGAAAAAGCTGTATGTGGACAACGGCAGGGTGCGCTCGGAAGGGGAGAGCAAGATAAGGCTTGGCAGCAGATAGTCATTCCATATCCACAACACATCGAGTATCAATATTGTGACGATAACAGGCTTGAGCAGCGGCAGTACTATCAGGAAGAAAGTCTTGATCCTGTTGCAGCCGTCAATGAGTGCGGCTTCTTCCATTTCCAGCGGGATGCTCTTTATGAAACCGTGGAATATGAAAACCGCAAAAGCCTGTCCGAATCCCATATACATAAATATAAGGATCCACTTGTTGTTCAGTAATTTCAATTTACCATAGATGCTTACCAGCGGTATCATAATGGCTTGAAAAGGTACGATCATGGAAGCCACATATACTGCGTACAGTATTTTGTTCAACCGCCATTTGTTCCTGACAAGGAAATAAGCTGCCATAGATGATGATACGATGATAAGGAACACGCTGATGGTCATTATTACAAAACTGTTTCCCAGGCCCCTGAGAAAAGACATTTTTTTGAAAGCGTCGATATAGTTTTTGAAACTTATGCTTTTCGGCAAAGCAAAGGGATCATCAACGAACTGCTGTGTGGTCTTGAATGAATTGTTGACCATCAGAAAGAAGGGCAGGTTGAAGAGTATCAGCAGAATAATGATGAATACGGTCTTTACAAGCCTTAGGATCCTGTTTTTCTTCCCGATCATGATTCCACCTCAAACCTTTTGGTCAACATTACCTGGGTTACGGATACGACCGCTACGACGATAAACAGAATGATCGCTTCAGCCTGACCGGCTGCGTACTGGTTTGCCTGGAAAGCTTTCTGATAAATATGCATCGATGCGAGCCTGGTAGAACCGTACGGGTCACCGTCAGTGAGAGCGAGATTCAGATCATAAGCCATAAAGCCCCTTGATATGGATATAAAGAAACAGATGATGAATGAAGGGACCATCAACGGGATCGTTACTCTGAAAAGCTTTTTGATACCTGTGGCTCCGTCTATTTCTGCAGCCTCGATCACATCCCTGGGTATACCGACAAATCCAGCGATATAGATCATCATGAAATAGCCGGCGTACTGCCACACCGTTACTATGATCATGGCGAGGATCGCCCTGTCGGGATGGGTAAGGAATGATGTCATCAGAGGTCCATAATTTAAACGTTTTCCTATGTTCGTGACTACATTCGCAAAGATGAACTTCCATATGTAACCGAGTATGATCCCTCCTATCAGGTTCGGAGTGAAGAAACCGGCGCGAAGGAAGTTCTGAGCCCTGAGGCCGCTTGTGAGGATATATGCCAGCATAAAGGCAACGGCATTTGAAAAAATCGTGGAGAAAAAGACATAACCAAGCGTCTTCATGAACTGGCCTATGAATTCTTTGTCCGTGAAAACGGCTTTGTAATTGCTCAATCCGACAAAACTGTATGTATCGGCGATAGGTCTGTAGTCGGTAAAAGTCAGATAAAAGCCGTATAGCATGGGAATTATCAGAACACAGATGAAGGCAAAGAGAGAGGGGCTCATAAAGACAAAAAACGCTCCGACATCGTTACGCCTTTTTCTTATTGCTTTTTTCATGCTATCCTCCCAGTCGTTGAGCGGATAACGGTATCAGTGACGATACCGTTATCCGCTGAAAAATTTTATGGATATGTTTATTTGACGGATCGCCAGTAGGAGTTTATACCGTCAGCCAGCTGCTGCCTGTCTATTGCTTTTACGAGGTACTGCAGCATCAGGTTACCTGTCTGAGTCCATGCATCACCGGTTATGTATGAGAAGCACCCTAGGTTGATCGTTCTTCCTTCTGCCGCATATTGGGCTATGGATTCGGTCATAGAGTTATATTTTATATCTTTTCTGACGTTCTTATATGGCATGCAGAAGCCTGCCTGCAGGAAAAATTCCTGGCCTTCCGGATCCGTCAGCATCCACTCGAGGAAATCAACTGCGGCCTGAACCTGTTCTTTTGAGTTGTTCGACTTATCTATAGCCATGAATTTCGGAAGGACCATAACGACCTGGGTGTTGCCGTAGTCTTCAGGGTTGTTGCTCCATGGCACGGGAATGAAACCGTATTCGGTATCAACACCTTCAAGATCCTTTATAACGGTCCATGACCAGTCGCCCATGAACAAAGTGGCGCATTTTCCTTCCGCAAAGTTTTGCAGGTCCTTGTTATAATCCGCAACCAAAGGATCTGCTTTGTTGAAGTTGTGTTCCGCCAGAAGA
>JAAYMG010000022.1 GCA_012521525.1 Clostridiales bacterium
AGCCGGGCAGTGGTCCCCGTCCCGCAAAGGAAATGGGACTTCAATATTTCCTTGTTGGCGTCGACCCACTCCACAAGCTCCTGCTTTTTGGAGTCGTGGGCTATAAGCGCGATGTGTTTCTGCTTACCTATCGTAAAAGGTATATATTCGTCCTTTATCATCATCCGACCCCCGTTCGAATTTTTACTCCCGTTCTCAAACCTCATCATCATCTTTTCCCGGCTCGCCCCTGATATCGCGCAGGATCCTTTGCCTCTCTGACATATATTCTTCCTTTGTGATCATTTTCCGGTTATAGAGCCTGTACAGCTCCATCAGTTTTTCCTCCGGGTCCTTCATATCCCATTGTTCGCTTTCGCTCCCGGTCGGGGGCGCTGCCCGGTCCCCGGAGGTTTGGATCAAAGTCCTGCAGTTAGCCGCGATGATAAATACCGCAAGGAATGTCCAAAGGAATCCGACGGCACCGTACTCGGGAATTATCCGAAAAACTCCAAAACACAAAAACACGGCTCCCAATATCAGTCCCAATATTGCCTGCACTCGAAAAGTCCTTCCCTGTGTCCGCCTCTTTCGCACGGCTGTTCCCTCCAGGACGGGGGACGGTCCTTTCGCCCTCTCCTCCCTCAAACTTGCCAGTTTACTTAAGATTTACCGGGAAGCTATTTCAACCTGCACTCCGGACTGTTATAGCGGCGTCTCCCTGTCCGTACCGCTCGGTCCGTCACCGGCTAAAACTCGTTGTACACAAACGATATCTCAGCTTTCTCGGTATACAGAAACACAAGGAGCAGCGCCAGAGCTATGATCAGGTAACAAATAACGCGGAGGACCGTGTATTTGAACACGGTCTCTTTAATTTTCTCTATAGCAGCGCTCAATTGCTTTATCAACCTCGAGCCACCCCTTCCACCCGAGATGCATCACATCACACAGAAAATACTTTTCATATTCATATCCGGTCAGGTCTATCATCGTTACGTTCTCATAGCGCCCAACAATGTCGCGTACATTTTGATAATACTGTTCGCGCTGTTCTTTTGTGAAGCCTGTATAGTCGCTCCATTCACCGTGCAGGGGAACGTGAACGAACAGCGGCTCTATCCCCTTCAGTTTGCATATCTCAAGCAGGATCTCCAGGTCATCATACTCTTTTGAGACGGAATAACTGAGGTCCTTGTCCTTATTTTTCTGCTGGTTCAGTTTCCTGCCTATATATGTCGTGTAGTAATCGTTGAGCATTCCGAATTCGTTGTTGTCGGTCATTTTCTCGGCTTCGGCGACTGCAGCCCTCAACTCGCTTTCCCAATCGATCCCGGTTCCGCTGCCTGCCTTCTGCATACCCTGGCTTTTCTCCGCAACATTCTCAATAAGCTTCTTTGAAGCAATAAGATCACGCAAATCAAAAAGCCACTTGCTGAACCTGTAATATGGCCGCATGATAATGTTCAACACGTCAGCAGTCAGGCTGTTGTTTGAGGCAATTTCGGTCATCGCTCCCACTGCGTCATACTTGTGCATCGAAGAGCCTGTAATATCATTATACCTGCCGGTAAGCTCCGCAACGCGGCCGGAAATATACTGCTTTATATGATCCGGGATCGAATCGTCAAGCATAAGCGTGAGATATTGCTGTTCCGAGAAGTTGGCCATGAAAAGGTCGGGAGCTATACCGTCCCTGACATACGACTGCGGGGAGGTAATGAGCATCACCTTTTTCCCAGTAAGGGCATCTCCGGTCGCAGCTATGTTGATCGCATGGATCAGCGACTGGCAGGACCCCCTGCCGACGAGATTCACCTGTATCCCGTTCCTCTGACCCCTGAAGAAGTTTGCCGGGTGCGTGGATATATTAAGCGTGCGCAGCTCCGATGACCCGTAAATTATAATGTTGCTGTCCCTTTTGGCCGACTGCTCAACCAGGTAGAGACCGGTAATTTTCTCGATGTAGTTGTCGTCGCCAATGCTGTCCAAATATGGGGGCATATTATGTTTTATCAGCTCCCCCGCGGCCGCGAACAGCAATACGACTCCGATCAGCGCGGATATTCCGGCAGCGAGCAGCCTTTTCATGCCCTCTGTAGCACCTGCCTGATTATCAGGGCAGGACTTTTTATCTCATCCCGCGTCAGTTCCGTGGGCTCAAGCTTTATCCCCAGCTGCTTCTCGATCTCCACGAACAGGGTTATCACGCCGAAGGAATCGAGAATGCCCTCTTCGAACAGGTCGGTATCGGGCTCGAGCTCTCCTTCATCAGCCCCGCATATGTCGTTGAGTATTGCCATTATTTTTTCTTCCATGGTATATCTCCTGTCAGATATATTTGAATTTGAACTGTTTGTTGCGCAGATAATGACAGACCCTGGTCCCGTCTCGATCAGAACAGCCGCCCCGAGAAAATCAGCAGTCCGAAGCTGAAGAGATGGAAAGTTATCAGGATCAGGAGCAGTGAAGAAAATTCCCCTCTTTTCAGCTTCTTGAATCCTTTCCAGCGGGTGTCCAATATATCGTTTACACACATCAATATCCCATGATAGGCGCCATAGACGATATATCTTAGGGACAATCCATGCCACAACCCCATCGTCATCATGGTAATGATATAACCTATATACGAAGCGGTCCTCCTGTCCTTATACCACTCGCCTTTGAGTGCGGCGGCTGCAAACCTCGTATAAACGTAGTCCCTCATCCAGGTCGACAGCGAAATGTGCCATCTTGACCAGAAATCCTTCATATCCCTGCTCAGGAAAGGCATGTTGAAGTTTTCCGGTGTCCTGATGCCCAGTATGCAGGAGGTGCCGATCGCCATGAGGCTGTACCCGGCAAAGTTGAAAAACAGGAAGAAGGTGTAGCCGTACATATACGATATCGTTGCAAGGAAACCGCTTTCGGGGAGTTTCGATATCCAATCGGTATAAATCAGCGAAGATATTACAAAATTGAACAACGCTCCCCACATAAGCTTCCAAATTCCGACTCTCAGAAGCTCGATGTACTTCTCCCTGCCCGGAACTTCCTCCAAATCGGCGCGGAACCTTCTGAACCGGTCTATCGGGCCTGAACTGATGCTCGGGAAGAAAAGCAAAAAGTAGCTGAACTCCATCAGCCCAACTTCAATGATCAGACCGTCGTACATTTCGATCAACACCTGGACTGCACGGAATGTCATATAGCTTATCCCCAGCAGGTGGATAAAATTCAGACGCGGCACAAGCGCGCCAAGTTTTGCTACAGCCAATGGCGCGACAGACAAAGCTATGAACAGCCACAAAACAGGTCGTGACCGGCTTTTCTTCCTTATTTGCGAATAAAGCAGCACCAGGGCGGTTTCAAGTACATAGAAAGCGATCAGGGTGACCCTTTTCTCCCATGTGTCAAAGACAAAAAGGATCATAATGACTGTAAAGATGAAACCGTAATGCTTCAGCGGCCTGTTCGTCAGCCCCAGTACTACGGCGGGCACTAACAGCAGCGCCATTATATAGAAAAAGAGGAGTCCGTTAAAAGGGGTCATCTGCTACCCTCCGAGTCGGATTACAGCATCTGCCTCAGCTGCTTCTTGTCCACTTTCCCGTTCGTGTTGAGCGGGAATGAATCAACGGCCAGGATCTTTCTGGGTATCATATATGAGGGCAGGAACTCCTTGAGTTCTTCCTTTATTTTGATAGCCCTCTTCAGTGAGCCGAGCCCGTCCGGCTTTTGCAGGAGCACGAATGCGGCCAGGTAGGCGATCTTTTCGCCCTCGTAAACGGGAATAACGGCCGCGCGCGCTATATTCGAGCACTTGACGAGGTTGTTCTCGATGTCTTCTATCTCGACCCTGTAGCCGCTTATCTTGATCTGGTTGTCCAGCCTGCCGCAGTAATAATAAAGACCGTTTTTCTCAAAACACGAATCCCCGGTGCGATATCCCCGCTTGCCGGTCTCTTCGTCGACGAAAAACGCCTTCTCGGTCAGGTCCGGCCTCTTGAAATATCCCGGTCCGACGTTCCTGCTGATGATCAGGAGCTCACCCTGTTCACCGGATGCAACAGGTTTGCCTTCCGCATCGACAATACGGAAAGTAACTTCGGGCAAAGGATATCCTATGGGTATTTGGAGTTCATCCTTTGCCATTTCATCCGTGATCTCCACGGCTGTGACAAGCACGGTCGCCTCGGTGGGCCCGTAAGTGTTTATGACTTTTGCTTTCGGGAAGCGCTCAAACAGTTCGTCCACAAGCTTGTGCGTCAGGATCTCACCGCAGAACAGGAATTTCTCCAGCCCGGGCATCAGCGCTTCGTTGAATTTCGCCGAAGGCACGCACATTTCCGCAAACGACGGGGTGGATACCCAGAAACAGCAATCCGACCTGCCCAGGTGTTCAAACAGCTCCCCCATGTTCTCCAGCATGGCCTTGTCGATGGTGTAAAGGGTCATGCCTTTAGATATTCCCATGTAAATGGAAACGACGGAAACGTCGAAGGAATATGATATCTGATTGAGTATAACGCCTTTATCTACGGACACTTCCATCCAGGGCAGCAGCTGACTGTAAAGGTTTTCAATGTTCGCACATGTAATGGGAACGCCTTTCGGCTTACCGGTACTTCCCGACGTGAAAAGGATATACGCGACCGAGTCGCCCGAAATCCAGTGCTTCCTGATGTCAAAGGTGCCGGTGCTGTTTGGCCTGGCATCGGTATTTTCACTGCCGTCCGCACTTTGCCCGCGCAGTATTTTGCCGAGCCTGTCCGGGGATAAAACTTCGGCATCCGTCTCTATGCCGAGATCATAGAAGTCCACGAACACTTCGGGCTCTACATCTTCAATGATCTGCCGGACACGGTCGCCGGGTACAGTTATGTCTATCGGGACATACGCCCTTCCCGCTTTCAGCGACCCGTACAGGCATGGAAGGATCATCGTCTCCTTATGACCGTAGATCACCACCGGCGATCTGTCATCGCCGAACCTCTCCAGCAGGTAGGCGGCAAACGCGTCGGAAAACTCGTCAAGCTCCCTGTATGTCAGGGTCTCTTCCCTGTTTATCAGCGCCAGCCGGTCGGTATTTGCGTATTCCCTGATCTTTTCAAGCACAAACATTGAATTCACCTTCATTTATATCAACAGGCTATTCACATATGTTTCACAGCTATTCACAAGCGGGATATGCTTCCCTGTTCCAGCGATGTACCGCCTCGATATCGGC
>JAAYMG010000239.1 GCA_012521525.1 Clostridiales bacterium
AGCTTGATTTAACAGCTACGACAAACGGTGATGATGCTTATAAAGATGCTGAGTTCATCATAATCTGTACCCCTACAAACTATGATACTGATATGAATTATTTCGACACATCAACGGTTGAAAATGTAATTCAGCAAGTTATTGATGTCAACCCTGACGCTTTTATAATAATAAAATCGACCCTGCCGGTCGGATTTACAGAAATGGCAAGGTCCAAGTATAGCTGTGATAATATTTTATTCAGTCCTGAATTTTTGCGTGAGGGACATGCCTTGTATGATAACCTCTACCCAAGCCGCATCATTGTCGGGGCCCCGGTCAAAAATGCCCGGTTGAGGAAAGCGGCCGAGGTATTTGCGAACCTGCTCAAACAGGGAGCAGCAAAAGAGGATATTCCGGTACTTTACATGGACCCGACAGAAGCTGAAGCTGTCAAACTTTTTGCGAATACATATCTCGCGCTGCGAGTGGCATTCTTCAACGAGCTTGATACATATGCCGCCATGCGGGGGCTAAACACAAAATCTATAATCGAAGGCGTATGCCTTGATCCCAGAATAGGCAACTTTTATAATAACCCTTCGTTCGGTTACGGCGGGTACTGCCTGCCAAAGGATACAAAGCAGCTTCTCGCGAATTACAATGATGTCCCGCAGAACCTTATCGGAGCGATCGTTGAGGCTAACAGGACACGTAAAGACTTTATTGCCGATCAGATCATCGCCCAAAAGCCGAACATTGTCGGTGTATACCGCCTGACGATGAAAGTCGGATCGGATAACTACCGTTACAGCTCGATCCAGGGAGTCATGAAACGCATAAAAGCGAAGGGCATAGATGTTGTCGTATATGAGCCGACAATGATCCAGGACAGATTTTTCAACAGTCGGGTGATACGTGATCTCAATGAGTTTAAAAAAATATCCGATATTATAATCGCAAACAGATATAGCGAAGAAATATCGGACGTAATGGATAAAGTCTATACAAGAGATCTGTTTTTCAGAGATTAGACATTATTGCGCATATCCGAAACGTATCAAATATCTTGTAATTTGATTTCTCCCCGGAGATTTATTTATGGGAAGTTGGATATATCTTATTTTCGCAGGAGAAAGATAAGGTAATGCCTGAGAAGAAACGCATTCGTATATAATATCTGAGCTGCAATTGCGTAAATGATGGAATCATGCTAGAATTAACCTGTGTATAGTCTGAACAGTCGTATGATCATTATACATAGGGAGATCAAAACCATGAAAGAACTGTTGAATCATATATTGCCGGTTGCGAAGAGCGTTCTTTTTGCGCTTGTTGTGTTCGTAGCGGGACATTTCATGATCAAATATGCAACCGGAAGGATAAACAAGATCGTTGACAAGGGTAAATTTGACGATACACTGAAGCCTTTCATCAAGTCATTTACCAGTGCAGCTCTAAAAATCCTGTTGATAGTCGCAGTGATCAGCATTCTCGGGATCGAGACTTCATCGTTTGTGGCTCTTTTCGGAACTGCAGGCCTGGCAATCGGTCTTGCATTTCAGGGGACACTGTCCAACTTTGCCGGTGGTGTGCTGATCCTTATCACAAAGCCGTTCAAAGTCGGGGACTTTATAGAAGCCAATGGATTCAGCGGCACTGTTGAAGGGATCCAGATTTTGTACACGAACCTTGTAACGCCTGACAACAGGGTGATCCATATACCCAACGGAAGCCTTTCCAACGCAAGCATCATGAATTATTCTGAAAAGCCTTTCAGAAGGTTTGAGCACAATTTCAGAGTTGCGCATGATGCAGACCACGAAAAAATCGTCAGGGTATTGACTGAGGTCGTTGAAAGCCATCCGCTGATACTGGATGATCCGAAACCGTTCGTCAGGATGACAGCACACAGTGAGAGCGCGTTGATATACACCGTCAGGGCATGGGCTAAGTCGGAAGATTTCTGGACTGCAAGCTACGATGTGGTTGAACAGGTTAAAAAGCGGTTTGACGAAGAAGGCATTTCAATACCTTACCCGCAGGTGGACTTACATATAAAAAGCAAAACAGGATAGTCTTACAAACACCTGTTAATGCAGAAAGTAAATAAAAACGCAGACAAGAAAGATCCGAACTTCTTAAGCAAGCATGGCTTGTTTGAGGAGTTCGGAATTTTTATAGACTATTAAAATGCAGAAATCATGGAGACGAAATAGAAAAGAATTTATTTTCTGATTATATCAATTTCATTCCTATCCACATCGGGATAAGGTTCGTAAAATATGAACAGTGCAGCAAACATTTTGAGTATTGCCGCATGGCATCAAACCATCTGTTTATTAATCTGGTGATGTATTTGACCGTAATTTTCGGTATGCGGATGGCGAAAGCCCGGTCATGCTTTTGAATACCCGTGCGGAATGACCGTTGTACTCAATGTTGCAGGCTGCAAAAGCCTCCGCTACTGACAGGTTTGCATCCTGAAGCTTTTCCATCAGTTTGCCGATCTTATAGTTGACATAGTATTGATGCGGGGTAACACCTGTGTGTTTTTTGAAAAGCCTCGTGAAATGAGCTTTGCTGAGACAGGCGGCTTTTGCTATTTTGTCTATGTCAAACGGTTCGCGCCAATGGGCTTCTATGTATTGCCTTCCCAGTGTGATCTCTTCTTTTCCCCTGTATATGTTTCTTATTATAAAGACTGCAACAAAGCATATCAATTCACCGCCTGCGTTCATCAAAGGGAAACAGGTGATGTCTGCGCTTATGGACTTGATGTCTCTATCGACCGCATGGACATACCGATAAATGCCCTGGTAAGGTGCATTGAAGTCGGTCAGATATATGGTTTTTCCTTCAAGTACTTCTTTCAGCTGGCACATCACGCCGATCGAACTTATGACCGGATCCGAAAAGACGTTATACTTACCTACATGATCTTCCACACTTTTTATGCCCATTATTTTTATCGCCGCTTTATTGACCATCATTGAAGTCCCGTCAGGGGAAAAGATCTGGATCGGATAGGGGAAATACTCTATGACCCTGGCAAGCAAGTCCTCATTTCCGATGAGCGATCGAAAATATTCTTCAGCGCCGTTAAGCATGTTATCCATTTTGCTCCCCACTTTACCGCATTTTTGCATTCGCAGCTCTCAAAAGCCCATTTCCAACAGTATATTTATGATTTGAATCACGGCTGCATCACGGTAAGCTTTGTGTTTTTCATTATACTACAGAGCCTGCCTTATTGCCATATTGAATTCGGATGCTGATATCACTGTTTTCTCGCAAAAAAGAATTTTTTCTTA
>JAAYMG010000240.1 GCA_012521525.1 Clostridiales bacterium
AGGAGTGAAATCCCCTGAGTGGCGGCAAGGCCGAACAGGGAGATCACCAGTCCCACGATCAGTACGGTTATGATGACAACCCATGTGTTGTTCAGGATCTGCTTTGGGGTCGGCCATACGACCTTCTTGAGTTCAGCTCTCATCTCACGAAACCATTTGGCAATCCTCTTGCCGGTACGTACAAAGAAGTTTTGCTGTTTCCCTTTGTTTTTTGCTTCAGCCATGGCGTCCCCCTACCTAGTTTCTCTGTGGACCGTGTGTTTGCGGCAGAACCGGCAGTACTTGTTCATTTCAAGTCTGTCCGGGTCGTTCTTCTTGTTCTTCATCGTGTTGTAGTTCCTTTGCTTGCATTCGGTACAAGCAAGCGTAACCTTGACTCGCATTTGCGGCACCTCCTTGTAATGTTGGACTTATTGCCTCCCTTGTCACAGGACGGTCCCTTATTATTTTTATGCAACAAAAAAAGAACCCCTGTTGAAAGGTAGGATAAATATATCACATATAGCACCGCAGGTCAATATTTTTTTTGAGAAAATTTGAAATTTTGCGCATCTCAACCTGGGTTTTTTACAACTTATAACAGAAATTCGATCCCATAACCGATCATTTCCTGCAGGTTTTGTAAGTTTCGGGCAAATGAGTAAGTATCCGGTCATCTGAATCTTCATAATGATCATCCGATTGCCTGGACGCTTTTTATATATGATCCGGTATTTCCATTATATCACTGCAATAATAACAGGTTCATATACTGTAACGTACAAACAGAAATCCGTCAAAGGAAGTGGTACATTTGATAATCTACACAGTCCGGCCGGGGGACAGTGTTTATTCCATCGCACAAAGATATGGTGTCTCCTCGCAGGAAATAATACTGCAAAACCAGCTCGAAAATCCCGAACGCCTTGTCGTCGGACAGGCGCTTGTCATACCTGTCGAAACCATACGCCATGTTGTAACAGCAGGTCAGACCCTCTACTCCCTTGCCCGGGGTTACGGCGTTCCGCTCGATCAGGTTATCGCAGCAAACCCTGATGTCGATCCCAACAGGCTTCAAATCGGTCAGGTCGTAAACATACCGACAGAGCCGGCAAATAAGCGCACCATCGACGTCAACGGGTACGCTTTCCCAAACATACGCGATATTACGCTGAGAAGCACATTGCCATATCTGACATTCCTCAGCATATTCAGCTACCAGGTCAGGGCTGACGGGTCGCTCGTGCCGATCGACGACCAGCGCCTGATCGACACGGCAAGGCAATACAACGTTGCTCCCATGATGGTCATAACCAACATTCTTGAAGGGGCAAGCTTTGACAGCGACCTTGCAAGCACGATCCTCAGCTCCCGGGAAGTTCAGGATACACTGATCCAAAATGTGCTTGACACCCTCAGGACCAAGAACTATTCAGGGCTTGATATCGACTTTGAGTACATCTACCCGTCCGACCGGGAGCTTTACAACGCATTCCTTCGAAGGGTAGTGAATGCCCTGCGCCCGCAGGGGTATATAATAACGACCGCTCTTGCCCCCAAAATCAGCGCGACCCAGCAGGGACTGCTGTATGAGGCACATGACTATCCGGTGCATGGCGCTCTGGCAGATCATGTGATCATCATGACATACGAATGGGGCTATACATACGGTCCTCCGATGGCCGTGTCCCCCATTAACGAGGTCGCGCGGGTACTAAATTATGCTGTGACTGCCATCCCGCGTGAGAAGATCCTGATGGGCATGCCGAACTATGGTTACGATTGGACTCTGCCTTACAGGCCCGGCACCGCCGCGAGGACGGTCACGAACCTTGGAGCCGTGAACCTGGCTGCCAATGTAAATGCCAGCATACAGTATGACAGAGTATCCCAGGCGCCGTTCTTCAATTATTATGACAGCGATGGGCGGCGTCATGTAGTGTGGTTTGATGATGCGCGCAGCATCGACGCACGCCTGAGGCTGGTTGAACGCTTCCGGTTGGGCGGAGTCAGCTACTGGACGATCAATTCGTTTTTCAACCAGCAGTGGCTCGTGCTTGACTCATTGTTCAACATCAATAAGATCCTTTAAGTTGCCAAACCTCCGCACACCTCAAAAAGTCAGGCGCCTTTTTGTCAGGCGCCTGCATCTTGCTTATCCCATTTGCGTTCATATTTATATTGCTATGTTGTAACAAAAAACGGGACATGTTATACTTTGTTGTGCATAACACAGCTCTTTATAACAAAGCATTCATAGCATCACTTTGCTATGCCTTTGAAATTATTCAAGCTTTCATGAAATGATATACCGAACTCCCATGATAAGTATTATACAACAACCATGAAAAGAGGTGGCAGCATGCGCGTCATGGCAATAGATTATGGCGATACCCGTACGGGCGTTGCTTTTTCCGATCCGACAGGTACCCTGGCGGGTGATTCTTTCGTGATCAAGAGCCATAGTCTTGAACGTACACTGGAGCATATTTGCGCCGCCATTGCGGACAAGCGGCCCGACGTGATCGTCGTAGGATATCCCAGGAACATGAACGGCACCATAGGTCCGAGGGCCGAAAAAAGCGCGATGTTCGCCGATTCCCTCAGGGAAAAAACCGATGTCCCCGTGATATTGAGGGATGAGCGACTGACAACGGTCGATGCACACAGGATACTGACCGACGTAGGAAAATTCGGCAAAAAGCGCAAGGAGGCAGTCGATGCCGTCGCCGCATCGCTCATTCTGGAGAACTACCTTACAGAGCTGAAAAACAAGAATGAATAGCGCCAACCGGATCCGGGATGGTTCATGCCTTCTTATATGGGGCCAGGGAACCCTTGATACAGGCATACGCCATCATGAAATCCTTGAACCTCTTTATTGATTCAGGCGAACACGACGATTTGGCAAGTGCCTCCTCCTCGAATTTCATTTGCTGATCCAGAACGGATAGCATCCGCCATTCTTCCGGCTGCCCCATGAAAGACACATCCGGATTCATGAGCACGAAATTTCCAGCCTTGATTTTGATCCGCCCCTGTCAATGTAGACCAGGGAAATAATTAAAACATGG
>JAAYMG010000241.1 GCA_012521525.1 Clostridiales bacterium
CCAATGCAATAAGTCAATACCCTGAAAACAAAGTGCTTTATAGAATTCAATACTATACAACCTTTACCTTATTAATTTACATGTTCACGATAATAACACAGAAGTATCTGACCCGCAAGTATTTTTGGTCAGTTGGCTTTGGCTTCGCAGTAAATGCACCGGTAAACTTTGTCCTCTCTGTCCGTCAGCCTGAATACATGGTCAAGCTCCTGTTCGGTAGAAGTGATGCACCGAGGATTTTTGCACCTGATCACGTTCGTAAGATGCTCAGGCATATCGATCTTGCGTTTTTCGACTATTACGCCGTCCCTTATGATATTTACGGTCGCACCCGGATCGACATACCCTATCACATCAAAATCTATCGCAATGTCGGCGTTTATCTTAATGATATCCTTCTTTCCCATCTTCCGGCTGTCCACGTTCTTTATAATGGCAACCGAGCAGTCGAGGCTTCCGAGGTCCAGGAGCTCATACAGCCTCATGCCGTTTTCCGCGGTTATGTGGTCTATCACCACTCCGGTATTGATCGTATCTATACGCATGCGCCCGCCTCCTCCAAAAGCATCAGTATCAAAGCCATCCTGATATACTTCCCGTATAGCACCTGTTTGAAGTAACAGGCCCTTGGATCTCTGTCGACGGCTACGCTGATCTCGTTTACACGCGGCAGCGGATGCATTATGCAGAGGTCCTTTTTTGCCGCTTCCAGCTTCTTCGGGTCGAGGATGTAGCTGTCCTTGAGCCGCAGGTAGTCTTCCTCGTTGAAAAAGCGCTCCTTCTGCACTCTTGTCATATACAGGATGTCCAGTTGAGGTATCGCTTCAGCCAGATCGGTCGTCTGTTCATATGGGACATCGTTCTTTTTAAGCACGTCTTTTTTGATATAGCTTGGGAGCTTCAGCTCCTCGGGGGAAATCAGCACAAACTTCACTCCGGGATAACGGCTCATCGCTTTTATCAGGGAGTGCACCGTCCTGCCGAATTTCAGGTCCCCGCACAGCCCGACGGTCAGATCCCCGAATCCGCCCTTCTCGAGATGGATCGTAAGCAGATCGGCCAATGTCTGGGTCGGATGGCTGTGCCCTCCGTCACCTGCGTTTATAATCGGCACGGTGGCATTTTGTGCCGCCACATATGCTGCGCCTTCCTTGGGATGCCTCATGGCTATTATGTCCGCATAGCAGCTGATCACCCTTGCGGTATCGGCCACGCTTTCTCCTTTTGCGGCGGACGACGAAGAACCGCTCGACACTGAGAGGACATAGCCCCCCAGCTCGTACATGGCGGCTTCAAAGCTGAGCCTTGTCCTTGTTGAAGGCTCAAAGAACAGGGTCGCGAGCTTTTTACCCCGGCAGGCGCTGCTGTACTTATTTGGGTCACGGATAATGTCGCATGCCGTCATAATAAGCGCTTGTATTTCTTCGATAGTAAGGTCCTGGATATCGATTATGCTCCTCATATTGATGCTCCCTTCCTGATCCAGCTTTCGTCGGACGGGTCGTCCCGAAAAGCCATCAGCCTGACGGCATCCTCCCTGCCGATGTAGCCTTCCTCGACCGCAACTTCCGCAATACAGTCAAAATCGGTAAGCGAGATGTTTTTTATGTTTGCTTCTTCCAGGCGCTCAAGCCCCTTCTTCATGTTGTAGGTGAAGATGCTTACGACACCCAGGACTTCGGCTCCCGCCTCACGCAACGTATTGACGACGCTGATCACACTGCCCGCAGTTGATATGAGGTCTTCAATGACAACGACCTTTTGCCCCGGCTCCAGTCTTCCCTCGATTTGATTTTTCCGGCCGTGGTCCTTGGCATCCGAACGTACATAGCCCATCGGCAAATCGAGTATATGTGCCGTTATGGCAGCATGGGCAATACCTGCGGTGGCTGTGCCCATCAGCATTTCCGCTTCCGGGAAATTCTCCCTTATCAGGGTTGCCAGGCCGTTTTCGATGTCCTTTCTCACCTCAGGCGCAGAAAGCGTCAGACGGTTGTCGCAGTATACCGGGCTCTTGATCCCGCTTGCCCATATAAACGGCTCTTCCGGCCGCAGGAATACCGCTCCGATCGAAAGCAGGTCTTTTGCGATGATCTTTTTCAAATCCATGATCAGCACCCTCAGTCAACAAATTCTTCAACGCAACGGTTATACACCGCCACCGGATCGGCTGCCGCCGTTATTTGTCTTCCCACGACGATATAATCCGCGCCGATCCTTTTCGCTTCGGCAGGTGTAGTGACACGCTTCTGGTCCCCCATAACGCCGTTCGCAAACCGGATCCCCGGTGTCACCGTCAAAAAGTCTTTTCCGCACTCCAGGTGCACTTTTTCCGCTTCGAGCGGCGAGCATACGACACCGTCAAGCCCCGCCTCCTTTGCGTTCATCGCGTAGTGCATGACTACCTCGTCCATCGGCTCCTTTATCAGCAGCTCTTTCTCCATGCTTTCCTGGTCGGTGGAAGTCAGCTGTGTCACAGCGATCAGCAACGGCCGCGTCCCGTCGGGGCGGGTAAGCCCTTCAAGCGCCGCTTCCATCATGCGCTTTGTCCCGGATGCATGCACATTGCAGATATCCACGTCAAGCCCTGATAAGACCATCATCGTCCTTTTTACCGTATTCGGGATGTCGTGCAGCTTCAGGTCCAGGAATACCTTATACCCTTTCCTTTTAATTTCCCTGACGATCCCGGGCCCCTCAGAATAAAACAGCTCCATCCCGATCTTTACGAAAGGTTTCCTGCCGGCAAACATATCGAGAAAGGCGAAGGTTTGTCCGGCGTTCGGGAAATCACAGGCGATAATGACGTCCTTACCCATTAATTGCTCCTCCTATAATATCTTCCAGCCTGTCGATACCGTATTTGTCCATGACAGCCGGAAGTTCATTTATAATATTGCGGCAGGCAAAGGGGTCGACCAGGTTCGCAGTGCCGACCTGGACAGCCGTGGCCCCCGCAAGCATCATCTCTATCACATCCTCCGCACAGGAGACCCCTCCCATGCCAACGACCGGGATGTTCACAGTGCTAGCCACCTGGTAAACCATCCTTACTGCAATGGGAAATACTCCCGGACCGGAGTACCCTCCCATCCTGTTAGCAAGGACCGGCCTTTTGGTTTTCAGATCGATCCGCATGCCGGGTATCGTGTTGATCAGGCTTATGCCGTCTGCACCGGCTGCTTCACAGGCACTGGCTATGCTTACGATGTCAGTCACGTTCGGGGAAAGCTTTACTATAACCGGCTTGGTCACGGCCTTCTTTACGGCAGCGACCACCTCCGACGCCGCTTTCGGGTCGGTCCCGAAAACCATTCCCCCGCCCTCTACGTTCGGACAGCTGATGTTCACTTCCAGCCATCCGACCTGCTCCTCTTTGTCGAGTACTGAACAGGTATATACATAGTCCCCGATCGAAAAGCCGCTCACATTCGCCATGACGGGCTTTCGAAAACACCTTTTCAGCCTGGGCAGCTCTTCGGCAACGACCTTTTCGACACCCGGGTTTTGCAGACCTATCGCATTGAGCATGCCTGTGGCGCATTCCGCAACACGGGGCGTGGGATTGCCGAACCTGGCTTCCCCCGTCGTACCTTTGAATGAGAATGTCCCGAGACAGTTGATGTCGTAGAATTCCGCAAATTCATAGCCGTATCCGAAGGTGCCCGATGCGGCGATGACCGGATTATCAAGCTCGATCCCGCAAAGCCTGACACTCAGCCTTCCCATGTGATCTCCTCCTTTTTCAGCACCGGCCCTTCTTTGCAGATGCGCTTATATCCGGATACTGTTTTGCAGGAACATCCCATGCACGCGCCGAAACCGCAGCCCATGCGTTCTTCGAAACTGAACTGGCCTGAGGTGCCCGTTGAGTCGAAAACCGCTTTCAACATCGCCTCGGGACCGCAGGTATAAAAATAGGTATAGCCTTCCGGCAATGCATCGGTGACAAATCCTTTGACACCGTAACTGCCGTCTGCCGTCGTCACAGTCACTTCACAGCCGAGCCGCTTGAACTCTTCTTCGCAGAATACGTCGGTTATCGTATTGAAGCCAAGGACGACCGATACTTTTGAACAGCGTTCAACCAGTTTTTTTGCCAGCAGGTACAGGGGAGGGACACCTGCACCACCTCCGATCAGCAGCGGCCTTTCACCTGCAGCCATAATATCGAACCCGTTGCCCAGCCCGGTCATGACGCTCAGCATAGTGCCGTTTTTCAGCCTGCTCATGATTTCCGTCCCGCGGCCTACTACTTTGTATATGACGGTCACCGATATCGGATCCGCATCGTATACCGAAAGCGGTCTCCTGAGGTAACACCCGTCCAGTTTGATATTGATAAACTGTCCCGGTTGTCCGACCTCCGACACGTCGCCGCACAATCGCATTTTGAATATGTTGGGGGTCAGTGCCCGGTTTTCAATTACCTGAAAGATACTGTCCTTCATTTTCTTCTCCCACTGTTTCCTGATTTTTTAATCGGTCTAACCGTGTTTACTGACTATGTTGCCGAAATATAGTTGCCCCGTTGCCGATATATAGCTGCCCGGAAGCATGAAATAGAAGCATAAAATCACTGCACGATTTCACTAGTGAGTCATTTTCGATCCTGGCGTTCGAAATATGCGATCCTGCCGTTGCAAACTGTCAGAACACACTTGCCGAATACCTTCATTCCCTCAAACGGCGTCGACTTCCCTTTGGACAGGAATCCTGCCGGATCGATCGTCGTCTCTTCCTCCAGGGTCCACACGGAAAAGTCCGCGCCGAGCGGGATGCCAAACCGCTTCCGGGGATTGACCGCAAGCAGTTCGACAAGCCGTTCCAGGGTTATAATGCCGGTCAATACAAGCCTGGTATAAAGCACGGGAAATGCTGTCTCCAGACCGACGATCCCGAATGCGCTATACTCAAGCCCCTTCGACTTTTCCTCCGCGCTGTGGGGTGCATGATCGGTGGCGATCATATCGATGGTGCCGTCCCTTATGCCTTCTATCAAGGCAAGCCTGTCCGCTTCCGACCTCAGCGGCGGGTTCATCTTATAGC
>JAAYMG010000242.1 GCA_012521525.1 Clostridiales bacterium
ACCGTCCCCGTGGCTCTGACTTCCAGCCACAGGAACCGTCCCCTTGGTCGCCCTTGGTCGCCTTATCAATAGTAGAACGGGTATCTGCGCCTTCTCCTGCGGCGTGCAAACTCCGACAAAAGCAGGATGTCGATAAGGTCGCGGAACGGGCCCCGGCGACGGGGACGTCTTCCGAAGAAGAATGGCCCCTGTACGGGAAGGGATGCAGCGCGATCCGGGTTTTGCTCATATCTCCGAATATATTCTGCCATATCCGGGTAGTTTCTCATCATATCTTCATAAATGTTGTCCGATATGGACTCTATCATCTCCTGGGACGGCATGTCGACACCGTTGGCCTCGGCCTGATCGCATACCATCATGATATATGGCATCAGCCTGTAATATATATCGGGATATGTGGAGCAAGGCGACTTTTTGTCCATATCCGGCAATAGCTGCTGCCTGTTGTCACTCATCGGATAATTGTTGTCCCTGTATGGCATCATGCTGTTGTTGTCCAAACTCTTCACTCCACTCATGATGAATTCCGCTCCGAACCATTTCAAAAATGGTCGGACTTCATCCCCATTATATGTACCATCGCCAAATTGTGTCATCAATCGACACCGCGATCTCTGCCTGCCCGTCCTGCCATAAAATGTATGGTAATTTTGCTCCAAAAAAGGGAAATCTAAATCCGAGGTGAGAATATGTCGCATATCGACCCCAAGATGAAAAAACACTTTGATTCACTGTCGCCTGATCTTCAGAAAGCCATTATGGACAAGGGCGTAACCATCAACACGCTGCAGGATCTGATCCGGGTCCTGGAACAAATAGTTGACGAAGCAGAATAGCATAAGTAGATCCGTCTCGATTGAAATAAAATCAATTTGGGACGGGTTCTGCTTTCGTAAAGGCTGTTTGCTTTCATTTGCAACAGTTGTTTGCTTTAGTTGAAATGACTTACTGATTTCAAATGTAGCATCACCTATTGCTTCATATATAAGAGGCATCCCGGATCCTAACCCCGTCTGATCATATTCTGATGACGATGCCCGGGAAAAATAATTTTATGTAATTTTTAGCAAAAAAATTTAGTGAACATATTGATAATTCTGGCGTCTAAAAGATAAGGGATATCAAACCCACAAATTTCCGCCTATATTAGCAAGCTTTCTGTGATAATATGGCTTTGCATCGGCCATATCGGCAGGCTATAAACCGATCATGTTTTTGGAGAAGTGTTTTGAAAGAACTTGAACGGCTGGTTTTGCAGGCAGCAAGTGACGAGCAGGTGCTTGACCGGCTCATAGAAGAAAACCGGGCTTTCATCCTGAAATGCGCCGGCAGTGCTGCCCACAGGTACATAACGGAAAGCGACGACGAGTGGTCCCTTGCTCTCTACGCCTTTACCGAAGCAGTAAAGGAGTACGATTCAGACAAGGGCGGCTTTTTGCGCTTTGCGGAGCTCGTTATCCGCCGGCGGCTGACCGACTATTACAGGTCGCAGTCAAAATACAGGCAGGAGATCCCTGTAAACCCGTCCGTATTCACGGGCGAAGCATCGGAAAACGAGCATGACGCTCCCGACCCTGTCAGGCTCTCCGTAATAGAGAACTCTTCCGTTAAATCGGACAACTCTATAAAGTACGAAATAGAAGCGGCAAATCAGGTGTTCTCAAAATACGGATTTACGTTCTTTGACCTTGCAAGCTGCTCACCTAAATCAAAAAAGACAAAGGAGTCCTGCGCCAAAGCAGTTGCGTACATAATCAAAAACCCGGCCATACTTGAAGAGCTAAAAAACTCCCGCATGCTTCCCATAAAAAGTGTCGAAAAAAATGCAAAGGTACCCCGAAAAATAATTGAGCGCCATCGAAAATATATAATAGCCGCGGTAGAGATCCTCTCGGGAGACTACCCCCACCTCGCGGAATACATGCAGTTCATCAGAAAGGAGCTGAGCGGCGCATGAAATCGGTCATCGTTGAGATACGCGGAAAATATGCAGCCGCTCTTTCTGAGGACGGCAGCATAATAAAGGTGAGAAACAACGGATACGAGGTCGGCCAGCAAATAGATACGGGCATGACATTTCATGCGATACCGCAAAGGTTCATTGCGATAGCCGCCTGTATAGCACTGCTCCTGATTTCAGGATTGGGAGCTTACACATATTTCACCCCATATTCATATGTAAGCCTTGATGTAAACCCCTCCGTGGAGTTCATACTCAACAGGTTTGACTGCGTATTGTCTGTTGAAGGTGTAAATGACGACGGGCAGGCAATCGTTGAAAACATCGAACTTTCAAAACTGCGAAACCGTCATATCGACTACGCCGTTGTACACACCGTAAGCGAGATATCAAAACACGGCTACCTTGAAGGGCCGGGAATAAGCGGCATAGTAATAGCTACATCCGCAAATAACTCAAGAAAGGCCGAAAAGCTTGCAGCCGAGCTGAAGGAAGCGGTAGAGCAGGAGCTGCTGCGAGAAGTCGATCCGGTTCACGACGATCCGGAATCAAAAGATACGGAGACTTCGCCGCAGTGCAGCCAGGATCCCAACAATGGGTCCGGCGGCAAAAAAGAGAAGGGCCCGAAATCAGGTCCGTCATCCGAAACCGCACCCTCATCAGCCCCATCCCACTCCGCAGACAACTCCAAAGGAAACTCCAGGGGCAAAAATGACAATGATAAAAACGACCCGTCCAAAGCAGGCAAGCCCCGCAAAAGCAAAGTAATAGTCGAATCGTTCAACGTAAGCAAAGAAGTGGTGGATAAGGCGAAAGAAAAAGGCACCACCCCGGGCAAGCTGCAGCTTGTCGAGAGGCTTCAGGAGAGCGCAAAGTCAATCGAAGATATCGACATCGAATCGTGGCTCGACAAGCCTGTACGCGATATAATGAAAGCCACGCACAAGTATCAGATCGAACGGAATGACGATGACGACAGGTCGGAAAAAGGAAGCGCCGTAGGCCCGAAGGATGAAGGAAAGGCAAAGAAGGACAGCTTACCGGGTACCAACGGCAAAAATGATAACAAGAACACTAAGAAAAGCCCGGATCCATCCGGCAAATCCGGAAATGCGGGCAAAGGTAATAATCCCGCAAAACAGGAGAACGGTAAAAACAATGCCGGCAAACAGTCCACTGGCAACTTCCCATCCGACAACGGATCCCGTGATCCGCACACCGGCAAAGATGAGTCGCAAAGCGACCGGAACAACGACAAGGCCGGACCGTCCGGTAAAAAGAACGGGAAAGGCGACGTGGAAAAGGGTTCAAAATCAGGTCCCGGAAGCAAGTCCGGGTCTGAAAAGGATAACGGCAAGAGTCGTGAGAATAACGACGGACAAAAAAAGCAGGACAGTAAAAAAGAGAGCAAAAACAACACGGGAAACAAGAAAGCCGGCAATAAAGGTATCAGCAGTGACTCTAAAACCAAAACCGGCAATAGCAATAACAATATCAAAAACAACAGCAATAACAAGGGATATGATAAGAACCGGAATAATGGCGTAAACAAGAACATCAGCAGCAATAGCAAATGGCCGACAAACCAGGGAATGCGGCCGTGATCGTTCCCGATGATTCGATCCAGTTTAATATGCCAACTACCCTCCATATTAATAATGGGCCTGCCGGAAGACAAATCCGGTAAGCCCATATTTTTTATTGCCATATCAAATTGACATATCAATCTGAGATCCTGTTTTAACAAGCTGAAAGCCTGTTTGAACGC
>JAAYMG010000243.1 GCA_012521525.1 Clostridiales bacterium
CTATTCTGACTTCTTCTCATGTTGTTTGCAAGGTTGCTTTACGTAGAAAAGATCCGGTAAGCAACCATGGTTACCTACCGGATCTCATTTTCACTTATGCTCTACCCCAACTATTGACATAGAGCCAAAAAAACCTGCATCAGTGATGCAGGTAAAGGGAAGAGAATAAGGTGTATAGAAAACGCTATCGGAATAGCATACTTATGATAAACTAAAGTTCGACAAAATGCAAGCTTTTTTATTGCATCTTCATTGGAAATATATAGCTTTCTTACAGTTTCCTTTTTTAGGAAGCCAATATGGATCTGCTATATTATTGAATAGCCGTCGGTTATTTATTAACGATCAAAAGTATGGAGATCCAATTATTGAAAATCAGTTTTTGAACACAGCATCTCCCTCTTTATAGTAAATGTCAAGGAAAAAGAAAAAGGCTGTATAAAGCAGAGCCATCTGAGATCTTCGTGCTATCGCGGGAATATAAAGCGTAGATCTAAGTGGCGCATAGACCAAATAAACGTAAAGACCAAATAAAGACCTAAAGCCATAAAACGATGATGATATAAAAATAAGAAGCCCATATGACTTATGCCATGGGGCTTCCTATGGAGCTGGCAATGTGACTCGAACACACGACCTGCTGATTACGAATCAGCTGCTCTACCGACTGAGCTATGCCAGCATGCATCGCCTTCAAAGCGCTTTCATATAATAGCATAAAATCATTTATCAGTCAACGATTAAGTAAAAATTCCTGGCATGTAAATATGGTTAGAAACAGTCAGATGATCCACATTCTGCCGGGCGCTCTTATATTGAAGACCGTAAAAAAATAATAATTGAGATATATGTAACGATGTAAAGTGAATAATACATATTGTAATATTTGTTGCGAAAAGGCAATAATAATGCGGAATGTCGGTGGTACGATATAAAATATGAAGAAAAGCCAAAAAATAAAAGAAATTACATGGGTTTGAAAAAATCAAGAAATTCATAAAATGCAACTGATTTTGTTGAAAAAAGTTATCATAAATCGAGGCCGAAATGGATTATGCAGTTTACGTAATATTCAGTGTCCCGGTTGCTACAAGAAGTTTTACACATTTTCCACAGAGTTTTCCACAGGCTTATAAGCAAATAGTGAGGATAGGTTAGCAGCATATTGCAATCAACGCAAAATTCGCTGTTATTAGATTTAGCCAGTATCTGTTTTTCGAAGAGTTGACATAAAACCAAAATTCGTTTGAAAATGACGCAGAATTCGACAGGAAATATTCATATTCAACACAAAACAACAAAAATTGCAGTTCTTCATACCCATGGACTGATTATGATCAAATAGCGGCCGGAAAAGAGTATAATCAAGTGTAATTAAGTATAATAGCATGATATGTGTCAGTAATAAAAAAACAGCTCCCTGCTTTGGAAGCAGAGAGCTGTTTATGGTTGCAAGCAATTGTCAGGACAGTAATTTAGCCGGCCAGGACATAACCAATTATGAGCTTCAATGTGTTTTCAAAGCCTTCTCTGTGTCCTCGCTCGTATCCGTGCGAAGCATATATGCCGGGCCCGATGCAGCCGTGGCGCATGTGATATCCCGCGCTTACGGCAGCGTTAGCGTCGGATCCGTAGTACGGATATACGTCGCATGCATAGGATATGTTTTCTTTTTTCGCGACCTGTACAAGCTTGGACACAACATTCATATCATATGGCCCGCCCGCGTCCTTGACGCATATGGAAACCATCGTTTCATCGCATGACAGGTCACCGCCGACACAGCCCATATCTACTGATATGATCTCGTCTGCTTCAGGCAGGCCGCTGGCCGCACCGGTTCCCACTTCTTCATGGCATGTAAACAGGAGCCAAATACGTCTATTCAGGGTGATACCGGTTTCCTTGACGAACCGCGCAAAAGACAGAAGAATCGCGCATCCAGCCTTGTCGTCCAGGAAACGGCTTTTGATATAACCGGACTCCGTTTCGACAAAGCGGGGATCAAAAGCTATGAAGTTGCCGGTTTCTATTCCCAGCTTCTTTGTGTCGTCCGCAGATGATGTTTTATGGTCAAGTACGACTTCCATTGAGTCTTCCGTGCGCTTTCCGTCCTGAAGTTCGGGTCCTGCTACGTGAGCGGAGGGGTTGTTCATCTGCAGCGTGCCGGTATATTTATTGCCATCGTAAGTATAAACCGTGCAGTTCTCGGCCTCGACGCTTCCCAGGGACAAGCCGCCGATCTTCGTGATGCGTATCCTGCCGTTCGGCTTCACTGACCTGACCATAGCCCCCAGAGTGTCAAAATGAGAGGCAAGGATCAGTCCCGGTCCGTTTCCTCCCAGGGGGCACAGAACGTTTCCCCTGTTCGTTATGGCGGGTGAAAAACCCATCTCGGAAAGCTCGTTTTTTATGAACTCGGCAGCATTAACGGTAAAGCCTGTTGGACTTGGGATCGATACTAGCTGTTTCAGGGTATTGACGATATTGTCCGTATATTTCTTATCATAATCCATCATATAAGACTTCCTTATCCATACTGGTGTCGTATGCAGTTAAAAAATCAATGCCAGGTCTTATAGAAATGTATCACCTTACAGGAAGCAGATACTTTCGCTCCTCTCCTCGATACAACAAATCAAAAATATACGAGTCTGTCTTAAGTAAGACAAGATCGCAAACATCTTATATGGCGATTTCTCCTGTGAAGACCTCTTCTGCGCCGCCTGTCAGGTAGACGATATTTGTAGTGCGGTCCCAGCGAACATGCAATGTGCCGCCAAGCGCTTTCATTTCTGCTTCGCCGTCGCATTTGCCGAGCAGTGTAGCCGCAACCAGGGCGGCGCAATTGCCTGTACCGCAGGCCAAAGTTTCGCCCGAACCTCTTTCCCATGTGCGAATCTTTATGTGTGACTCGTCCTGGATCGATATGAAGTGCACGTTCACGCCTTCAGGAAATGCCGGATGCTTTTCCAGGTAGGCTCCGATGCGCCTGACAGGGAATTTATAAGGATCGTCTACGACAATGACCGCATGAGGGTTGCCCATCGAAACACAGGTCATGCTCAGCTCCATGGGCGAGATGCCCAGGTCCGAAACGTCGTGGCCTATATACCTTGAGCCCTCTGCATCATATATGCCAGGTAAACGCACCGGCATATCCACGATAAAACCGCTTTCCCGAAGGGTTGTAGGTATAAGCGGGGCTTCAAGGATAGGCGCGCCCATTTCGACGGTCGCCGAAACGACACGTCCGTCTTCGATGTCAAGAGACAGGGTCTTGATACCGCTCAAAGTATCGACCGTAACGGTCGGTTTCCTGGCTATCCCGTGTTCGTAGATATATTTGCCTACACAGCGGATGCCGTTGCCGCACATCTTCCCGCGGGAACCGTCGGCGTTATACATGTCCATAAAGCAGTCTGCCCGATCAGAGGGCTGGATCAGGATCAGTCCGTCGGCTCCGATGCCGAAATGGCGGTCGCTCAGGCGGACGGCAAGTTCTGCAGGCGAATCGACTTTCTCCTCAAAACAGTTGATATAGATGTAGTCGTTGCCGGCACCATGCATCTTCGTAAATTTCATAGGGCACCTCCTCGAATATAACGGCAAATAAAATTTCGTTCATTTATCGCGAATAGACAGACTATCACAGTAAAGTTATGCCCGCTTTCTCGCACTCCCGGATGGTTTCTTCGGTCCAGATCGAGCATTGGACCTCGCCTATATGCGCCTTTCTGAGGAAGAACATGCACAGGCGGGACTGCCCTATACCGCCGCCAATGGTATACGGCAATTCGTTCCTGAGCAGCGATGCCTGGAAAGGCAGCGATGCTCTGTCTTCGGTCCCGGATATCCTGAGCTGCCTTGCGAGGCTTTCAGCGTCAACTCGGATCCCCATCGATGAAACCTCAAACGGGATATCAAGCACATGATTATAGAGGATTATATCCCCGTTGAGGTCCCAATCATCATAGTCGGGAGCTCTTTTGTCATGAGGTTTGCCCGACTTGAGAGCACCGCCTATACCTATTATGAATACCGCACCGTATTTCCTGACGATCTCATACTCCCTCTGCTGCGGCGTAAGGGAAGGGTAGGCGTCCTCAAGCTCCTGTGAAGTGACGAATGTGATCTCGTTGGGCAGCATGGTTTTTCCTATGGCCGGATAGAGCGATATTATGTGCGCCTCGGTCGCAAGGAGGCATCCGTAGAT
Organism: Clostridiales bacterium; assembly: GCA_012521525.1. GTDB lineage: Bacteria > Bacillota > Clostridia > Oscillospirales > JAAYOS01 > JAAYOS01. The sequence goes on from JAAYMG010000243.1 coordinate 4,217, forward strand.
CCTGCGCACGACAGTTTTGAGAGTTTCTATGTTTCGCTCTTCTTTAGATATGATTTTTTCCCAGTCCCACTGATCGACATAGATGGAGTGTATTGCGTCGGTTTCTTCATCGCGCCGTATAGCGTTCATATCAGTGTATAACCCGGTGCCGTGTTTGAATCCGTATTTTTTCAATGCATAGCGTTTCCACTTTGCAAGGGACTGTACCACTTCTGCTATCGCGCCGTTTTGCTCCTTTATGTCAAACGAGACCGGACGTTCTACGCCGTTCAGGTTGTCGTTGAGTCCTGTTTCGGGACGGACGAACAAGGGTGCCGTGACTCTCGTAAGATTCAGCGTCGTCGCAAGGGATTTCTCGAAATAGTCCTTTACCGCCTTTATGGCCTGCTGAGTCTCAAAAAGGCCCAGGGAGGATTTGTAATCTTTTGGGATAGCGTATTTCACAAGTACCAGCCTTTCGGTTTGGATTGATTCCTGTCCGTAATTCAACCCCGATCAGCATCTGCAAAATGACACATCCCCAAATAAATGCGGGCAAATTTCCGATACGGCATATGAAATGCGCCGGCCTGTGTTAATATGAACCGAGATATCGAACATATAAGTATCTGCATTATGCTTATTCGGGTGACGGGTAAGATATTCGGGGTAGAGCGAACGAATCACGGTTGCAATTTTATCATAATTGATATTCAAATACAATATTTTAGCATAATAAAGCGTGAAAGAAACCGGCTGTAAATAGTAGAAATTCGGCCATCACTTTGGTATAATAAAGTAAAATCTCTGACAATAAGTTGTGTTATAGAAGAAGTACATACGCAGATCGGGTCTGAATGTCGATTATAAAGATCGAAATGAGGGTTCAAATGTTAGGAGTCATCAATTATAAGGCAGGAAACAGTACAAGTGTTTTGAATGCGCTGGATAAGATCGGATGTGATGCTGCGCTGGTGGAATCAAAGGAAGAGCTCTCGGAGTGCTCGGGAATAATCCTTCCCGGTGTGGGATCGGCGGATGCCACGATGCAGTCGCTGAGAGATCTTGATATGGTTGATCTCCTGACCGAAATGGTCCTGGTAAGAAAAACGCCTTTTCTTGGGATCTGTGTGGGTTTGCAGGTCCTGTTCGACACGAGCGAGGAAGGACACATAGAGTGCCTGGGATGGCTCGGCGGAAAGGTCGTGCGCTTTGACGACAAGGCTGTCCGCGTTCCGCAGATAGGATGGAACAGGGTGAGTTTCAGGAGGGACAGTCAGCTGCTTGACGGGCTGAAGGAAGGATACTTCTACTTCGTAAACTCTTACTATGCGATACCCGAAGATGAGAGCATCGTCCTCGGTACGACCGAGTATGGTGTAGAGTTTTGCTCCGTCCTGGAGTATGGAAACATCCGGGCGGCGCAGTGCCACCTTGAGAAAAGCGGCGAGACCGGATTGAGGATACTGAGGAATTTTGCTGCCCTGTCCGGAAGTCTGAAGTAAGCAGGAGGTAATGATGCTGACAAATAGACTGATTGCCTGTTTCGATATCCGCAACGGTATGGTCACAAAAGCGCATAAGTTCCAGGACAATATCGACATACTGCCCGCGGAAAAAATGGCGAGACTCATGTATGAAGACAGGATCGATGAAATTATTTTTTACGATATAACCGCATCGGCCGAAAAAAGGAAAATAGACCTGGAGACGGTCAAAAACGTTGCACGCGAGATCTTTGTGCCTTTCACGGTGGGAGGCGGGATACGGAGTCTGGCAGATATGTATGAAGTCCTGAAAGCGGGTGCCGAGAAAATCAGCATAGACTCAATGGCGGTGCGAAACCCGGAACTTATAAGGAAGGGGGCCGATGCATTCGGTACGCAGTGCATAGTTTTGAGCATGCAGGTCAAAAAGGTGCCAAGTACCGAAAAAATACCGTCGGGTTATGAGGTGTACATAGACGGGGCCAGGGTGGCGACCGGTATGGATGCCCTGCAATGGGCGGTAAAAGGAGAGAGCCTCGGAGCGGGTGAGATCGTAGTCAACAGCATAGACAATGACGGTACCCATTCGGGGTATGATCTGGAAATCACGAGGATGATTTCAAACGCCGTGAAAATACCAGTGGTTGCTTCAGGCGGTGCCGGGCATCCTTCGCATCTGATCGATGTGTTTACAAAGACCGGGGCTTCGGCCGCAATAATAAGCTCCATGCTTTACTCACCGCGCATGCCAAGAAATTACACGGTCAGGGAGCTAAAGGATGAGCTTATCGCGGCCGGCATATCGATGCGCCCCTGGGAGCTAAGTTAAATCGATTATGTAAACAGATAATCAATGATATTGTAAATAGAAACGGTGTTCCATGATACCGGTCAAAACTGATCGGCTTTATGGAACACCTTTTTTTGCGGAAGCTAAAATGGCCGGTCAACGCTTCACATGATTTACTCAGATGTGGGATGCAAGCAACTGACCAACCGGCCTATTGCTTTCGAACGATCGCACCTTCGCGTTCTATATACTTTATGGCCTTTTCCACGACTCGCCTGGGACGCATCACTTCATGACCGCATGTCATGCATTTTATCCTGAAATCCATACCGATCCGCAGCACCAGCCAGCGGTTTCCGCCGCATGGGTGAGGCTTTTTCATAATGATCACGTCGTTCAACCTTACATCCACGAGAAGCATCCTTTCTTGAATTTGCCTGCCGGCCTGGATTTATAAAGCCGATAAATTATGGAAATACTATCAAAAGTAAACCCAGAATAACTTTATGAGCGGGAGGAATATATTTGTCCAGGCAGATCCGTGCAACATTTGACGGTACTGACATGGCCGATCTTGCAAGAATGAGGCTGAAAAGAGAGGGGATCGTCATTGAATCCTTTGACATAAGGCCCGTTGACAGGAAGAGTGATAACGGCGATGGAGATATCGACGTTATATTGAATCCGATCGCGCAAAACGGCCTTACCACCGATTCCTTCTGGATGGGATCATCTTTGATGCAGCCTTACGGAGGAGTACTCCTTGGCACGAACACGGACACCTTTGAAAGCAGGACCCGGTATGATGACATATATTCAAATGATGTGGATTTGATCGTAACTGTCCACGACGATCAGGCCGATAAGGCAGAGGACATACTGAGGTCATGCCATGGATACGGCATCAGGATCAAATAAAGGGGAATAAAATAAAAGCAAAACATTCAAAACGGTTGCAATCCGCCTTCGGCGAACTTTGATCATCGGAAAGCAAATATATCCGGCGAAACATAATTTATATTTAAGTGAGCATATAATGCAATACCGATGTTGAAAATTATCAGAGGGGGAAAGGGTATGGATTGCAGCCGTTATCTGCCGGAAGGGCGCCGTATCAGGCAGCCGCGAAACATCGAACTTACATCGTCGACGGAGGGCCTGAGACGGGCTGCGGCTTCAGGTGAAATCGTTGAAGCACGTGCCATAAGATGTGATGCCGGGAAAAATCTCTATGTCGATTTGGGAAATATCGAGGGTGTCATACCTTATGCCGATACTGCAATAGGAGCTGAAGACGGTTCCATCAGGGATATTGCGATAATATCCCTTGTCGGTAAGCCTGTCTGCTTCAAGGTCATATCGGTGGATGAGCGCCGGGCCGTACTCAGCAGGAGGGCCGCTCAGGAAGAGGCGTTGTCCTGCTTTATGAAGGTGCTTAGATGCGGGGATGTGATTTCGGCCAGAGTTACGCATCTGGAACCGTTCGGAGCATTTGTAGATATGGGATGCGGCATTATTTCCCTGATCGGCATAGAAAATATATCTGTATCCCGTATCTCACATCCTTCAGACAGGTTTGTCACGGGACAGGATATATACGCAGTAGTATTGGCCATCGACAGGGACCTGAGGAGAGTGACGCTCAGCCACAGGGAGCTGCTTGGTACCTGGCAGGAAAACGCATCGCTGTTCAAAGCGGGCGAGACTGTAGCAGGAATAGTACGGGGAGTGGAAGACTACGGTATCTTCATAGAATTGACTCCTAACCTCTCCGGTCTTGCGGAGAAGAAGGAGGGGTTGAAGGAGGGAGAAGGCGTCTCGGTATACATAAAGTCCATCCTGCCTGAGCGGATGAAGATAAAGCTCCTTGTCATCGACAGCTTCGGGCCCGGCAAAGGACCGAGCAAGTTGAGGTATTTCATAACCGAAGGTCACATCGACCATTGGAAATATTCGCCCGACAACTGTGACAAAAAGGTGATCGAACGCTACTTTTCCGACTGAACCCGCTATTCTACGTATTCAAACTCAAGGTTGTAGATGCTGACCGTATCACCGTTCTGTATACCCATCTCTTTGAGCCGATCAAAGATACCCGACCTGCGCAGCGTCCTTTCAAAGTGGATGCGGGCTTCGTGGTCCTCGAAGTTTATATCCCTGGCTACACGCAACAGCCAATCCCCTTCGAGAATATATGTGCCGTCTTCGACACGTATGGTCACGTCCTCGGGTGAAGGCAGTTCCTGCTCAGGCGGTGTGTATTCGCTCTCGTAGTACTGTATCGGCGGAAGCGTCCTAAGCATTTGTGCCACTTTGTACATGAGTTCATTGACTCCTTGACCCGTGGCGGCTGAAATTTCGACACAGGGAATATCCAG
>JAAYMG010000244.1 GCA_012521525.1 Clostridiales bacterium
GATGTCGATCTTGCCGGTCGCAAGTTCGTCAAACTCTGTTGACTTGGATGTAAGCTTGTAAACAAGGGTCTTTATCTTGGCCTTTGCGCCGTCATATGCACCCAGGTAGAGCGGGTTGGCTTCGATAACAGCCTGGCTGCTCTCCGGATCATAGGAAACGAATTTGTAAGGTCCGCATGTTACCTTCGGGTTGAAGCGATATCCGTCAGAGTTCGTACCGAGGAAAGCTTTCTGGAGAGCTTCAACTGTGAAGCCTTCGCCGAAGTATGCGCCGTTACCGTCGTCCTTTACCTCAACGCCCGGAAGCAGTACATGCAGCGGGATCGGGCTTACTGCTGCCATGACGATATCATGGAAGTATGGCAGGTTTTCAGGATCGATGGTTACTGAGAATTCATATTCGCCAAGGAGCCTTACTCCGGCAAATACATCGCTCTCGCCGCTGTTGTAAGCCTTATATCCGACAAAGTCAGTACCGGCTGCAGACTGAGCATTGTCAACCTGCTTGAACTCATCGGATGCATAGATCAGAACCGATCCGACATAGTCCTTCGCGGTGATCTTTGTTCCGTCATTGTAAGTAAGGTTGTCATAAATTACAAAGCGATAGGTCTTGCTTCCGTCAGGATTTTCGATTCCTTCCCACTCTTTGACTACGATGGGATCGAAAATGTACATACCTTCCTTTGTAAATGCAAGAGTGCTATAGCCGTTGATCAATTCCTTGATTTCAGCGTTGGTCGCGCTGTTGGTCCAACCGCTTACGAAGTCGCCGTTAAGCTGGGTCGTTGAACCTTGGATGATCTGTCCTTTGGGTTCGTAAGGAGTGATCTGTGACAGGATCTCCTCCTGGGTCATATTCTGGAGAACTTCAGCTCCGAGGTGGGACAGATCGTATACGGGTCCCGCAGGCTCTTCGCTCTGACCGGGGGTTTCCTGAGTCCCGGGGGTAGTGGTAGCAGGTGTCGGCGATTTAGTATCTACGTCACCTTGAGATACGCCGCCGTTGCTGCAGGATGCCAATGCAAGGATCATCATCGCTGCAAGCAGGAGAGACAACAATCTCTTCATTTACGAAATACCTCCTAACATAACATAAAATTATTCGTTGTCCGGCTCTTTTCGCCGGTATTGGGTTCAATGCGAGTCGACTATAGCTCTTGCCGGATATCGCCTTGAAAACGAATTTTTTGTATTATAACACATGCATTTTACTTTAGCAAGACTTGCAATTCAATTTCTTTCTTTAATTTTTTCCCTGTGTTTAGCGGAAATTAACTAATAAATTACCTAATTAAAGCACAAAAGTAATAAATTTCGTTTTAGAAGTTTACAGGAGATTGTCTAAATGACAGAACACCGATTTGAAAAATCCGGTGTGCATTAGATGATATCACAAATTTACCGATCGAATAAAAGCAATTCCAGCTAATTGCACAATTATTTTGATTTTAAACCATATATTCCTCGTTCGACTCAAAAATCCAGTGTTAACAGGAAGCGGACATTTTAGTCAGAAAGGATACCGCTTCTCTTCCGTCTGCAACAAATAAGCATATCCGTGTTTAACGTAGAGTATATAGTTTTATATCTATTACAGATTGTTTAGGTGTAGAGTTTTAATATATCCGGTGATAGGAGTGAATTCTTACAGCAGCCGTAATGAACGATATGATTGATATTTGGAAATAACTAAAGGGGCCGGCATATCAATGCAGCCCCTCTTTTATGATATTTCATAATTATGGACAAACTTCTGCTGTCGTTTTGCTTTCCTCAACATTCATAAACGGACGGATTTGCAGCTCCAAGACCTTCATCAGAAGTTGGGCAGCGTATATTCCTCGTAGTCGTCATACTCGGAAAAGGTTCCCGTTTCAAAAAACCTTTCGAATGTCTCCGAATCCATTGTCTCATGCTCAAGAAGGTACTCCGCGACCGCATGGAGTTTGTCGATCTCTCGGGTCAGGATCTCCTTGCAGCGTTCGTAAGCGCTGTCGATGATGCGCTTTATCTCGCTGTCTATCTTGGAGGCAACGCTCTCAGAGTAGTTCCTGGTAGAGGCGAAGTCCCTGCCCAGGAATATTTCGTCGTGTTCGGAACCGAAAGCTATCGGTCCGAGCTCGTCGCTCATTCCGTAGCGCGTTACCATCTTGCGGGCTATCTCCGTTGCCCGCTGTATGTCATTGGAGGCGCCGCTCGAAATGTCGTCCATAACCAGTTTCTCGGCGACCCTGCCGCCAAGGAGGCTCACTATACGTTCGAACATTTCGCTCTTTGAAACAAAGAACTTATCCTCATTCGGCAGCGATATCGTCATGCCGCCCGCGGCACCGCGCGGAATGATCGAAATCTGATGCACCGGATCGTGGTGCTCAAGGTTTTTCATGACGATCGCATGACCGCTTTCATGGTATGCGGTGAGCTTCCGCTCTTTGTCGGATATGACGCGGCTCTTCTTCGCAGGTCCCGCGATGACCTTTATCATCGCTTCCTCGATGTCTTCCATCCTGATGACTTTCCGGCCCTGCCTTACGGCGAGCAGCGCGGCCTCATTGAGGAGGTTCTCCAGGTCGGCCGGGGAGTATCCTCCGGTCGCCTTGGCGACGGTTGCGAGATTCACGCCCGCATCAAGGGGCTTTCCCCGCGCATGTATCTTCAGGACCGCTTCGCGCCCGCGCACGTCCGGCAGCCCCACATAGATCTGACGGTCAAAGCGTCCCGGACGCAGCAAAGCCGGGTCGAGGATATCCGGGCGGTTGGTTGCCGCCATGATGATGACGCCCTCGTTGCTGCCGAAGCCGTCCATTTCCACCAGCAGCTGGTTCAGCGTCTGCTCGCGCTCGTCGTGTCCGCCACCCATGCCGGCTCCGCGCTGACGTCCGACCGCGTCTATTTCGTCTATGAACACTATCGACGGCGCGACCTTCTTGGCCTGTTCAAACAGGTCCCTGACTCTCGAAGCACCGACACCGACGTACAGCTCAACAAAGTCCGAGCCCGATATCGAGAGGAACTGAACACCCGCTTCTCCGGCAACGGCTTTCGCAAGGTAGGTCTTGCCGGTTCCCGGAGGCCCTACGAGCAGAACACCCTTGGGTATGCGCGCTCCTATTTCTATGAAGCGCTTCGGGTTCTTCAGAAAATCCACGATCTCCTGGAGTTCGTATTTTTCCTCTTCCGCGCCCGCGACGTCGGCAAAGGTCACTTTCTTCTTCTCGTCGGTGCCCAGCCTGGTCCGCGCGCGGCCGAACTTCATGGCCGTGTTCGCCCCACTGCCACCGCCGACCCCGCTGCGGTTGAACAGAAAATACCACAGAAGGACGAATATGACGATAACGACCAGGTAGGGGACAAACATCATCCACCACGGTGTCTCAAAGCCTTCGATGTAATTGGCATATCTGATTTTGCCGGCATCCAGCTGGTTGCGTATGGTCTCCCCCAGGTCCTCAATAAAGATGGACATATAAGGGATAGTATATTGGATAACGGTATCATCATCGAGCCGGGCAGTAAGCACATTGCCCTCTATGGTATACTCGATTACCCTGCCTTCCTTAAAAAAACGGTATACATCCGAATACGGAGGTTCCACCGGCTTTGCCGACTGGTACAGCATGTAGATCGTAGCAAGAAGGATGCCGATAACGAGGATGTAAAAACCGATATCCTTCAAATTAAGCTTTTTCAATAACGTTCACTTCCTTCATCACTCGTCGCTGTATATAGACGGATCCAACACCCCTATCACCGGTAGGTTGCGGTATCTCTCAGCATAGTCAAGTCCGTATCCCACTATGAATTTATCAGGTATGGTAAAGCCGACATAATCCGCGGTGATTTGGGCGGTGCGCCTTGCGGGTTTGTCAAGCAGCGTGCAGATGCGCACCGAAGCCGGCTTCTTTGCTTCCAATATTCTCTTAATATAACTTAGAGTCAGACCACTGTCAAGAATATCCTCCACTATCAGGATATGCCTGTTCTCTATGTCGATATCCAGGTCTTTAATTATTTTAACCGCTCCGGTGGACTTTGATTTGCTTCCGTAAGAGGAGACGATCATAAAATCGATCGTACAGTCGAAGTCCAGTTCGCGGACAAGGTCTGCCAGGAACACGAACGAGCCCTTCAATATGCTTATGAGCAGCGGGCGTTTGTCGTGGTATTCTTCTCTAAGCTGAACTGCGAGCTCTCCGATCCTCTGTTTCAACTGCTGTTCAGTAAAGAGTATTTCTGTCAGATCGTTCATGAGGTTTTTGCGTGCCTCACCATTAGAATTTGTGCTTTTCGGCATACTAATATCCTCTCCAATTTCAGTTTCCGTTTATTTTATTTTCTGCTATTTATCCTCATTATACAGGCAGCGCAGAAGGTAAACAAGGGTTATGGCAAATTAATTTCCGGAGATAACCAGGCTTTTATGATATATCTGATATTCCTGATATTCCTGATATTCCTGTATTTTTGTTATTCCAGTTATTCTTGTTATTACTGTCATTACTGTGATCTGTTTTTTCTTAATTCCAATTCCCTTTATCTTCTTTATTTCAGTTGCTTCATAAATTCCGGTAATTCCAGCTATTTCAGTTATTACAGTTATTAGAGTTTAGTTTACGTTATATCCGTTATATCCGTTATATCCGTTATATTCATTATAAACATTAATATATTTAATGTATATATCAAACTTCGACAATTTTAGACAGGGCAGATGATCACTCATTCGCCGCATCATATCCCTTTTCGAGCCGGAATGTCAGCTTCAATGCGGGGGGCGAGCCTGTGGCGAATTTTTTGTCCGCCATATAACCGGGGATCGCGCAGACACCGGTTCCCGTCGCGATGACGGGCCTGAGGGCGCGGTCCTGCTTCGGGATCTTCATCTCAATATACAGCTTTTTCAACGTCTTGGTCCAGTCGCGTCCGACAGGGGATATGCTGTCCCCGGTTTTGTACCCGCGAATGATCAGTCCCGAATCGATAAGCCGCGGATCCAAAAACACTGTATTAACTATATTACTCATCTGCCCGTTATATATGTCGAGCGTATAAGGTCCGCCAAAATCAATATTCGTGCCCGCGCCTTTTATATCTGACGCGGTCACTCTTTTTCTGGTTTGGCTTTTAATATAGCCCGATTTGTGATCTGCGGTATCGGAAATCTCGGCCGTTATGACCCAGGATCCGAACCTGTTTTGCCCGAGCTTCAGCGGCTTTTCCCCTTCGACCCCAGGCTTATTGTCAGCGACATATGCTCGCCCCTTGCCACGGTTTTCATTATCACCCGTCAACAACAGCTGCCCATATCTGCACCGTGCTGTCACACCTCCCGGAAGATGCACCTCTCCGGAGGCGGATCTTCCCGCGGCCAGTCTGATAACGGCCATGGTATGTTTCAATGACAAATCGGGCGATGAACCTGCAATACCTTCGGCATCCGTTCCGTGGAGCTTTCTATAGGCAGTCTCATACATGCGCTTTACTGTCCGGCCTGCAATTCCGACCGGCAAACCCGCGAGCAGCTCGCGTGAAATACAGACCTCGTCGGATACTCCGACATGTACCGAATCAACGGCACTGTCAAGGTAGTCCGCATCGCTCCTCAGCAGCTTCGTGAACTCGGCCATATTTTCAACAAACAAAGGGTTGATTTCACAAAGCATGGGAATGATACGATGCCTGATCTTGTTCCTCGTATATGTCGTATCCAGATTCGTGCGGTCGGTAACAAAATCAATATTCCGCTCCCTCAGGAATCCTTCTATGTCCTCCCTCGTACAAAAAAGAAGCGGCCGAACGATCCTGCCCCGAACCGGCGGTATCCCCGCCAGACCGCGCAAACCCGTTCCGCGTATCAGGTTCATTATTACGGTTTCCGCGTTGTCATTGAGGTTGTGGGCAGTTGCGATCTTCGTACATCCCAAACTGTCAGCGGTCCGCTCAAGGAATCCATATCTGATCCGTCTCGCGGCATCCTCGATGCCGCAGCCGCATTCCGCCGCCGTCTTGGCAACATCTATCTTTTCAGCGACAAGCGGGATCCCGAAATTTTCGCAGAAATCGCGGACATGTTCCTCATCCCTGTCCGATTCTTCCCCGCGCAGGCAGTGGTTCAGATGGGCTGCACAGACCGATATCCCCAGTTCTTCCGAATGCTCCTTCAGCAGCACGGCCAGTGCCGTGGAATCGGCTCCTCCCGAAAGTGCCGCGAGCACTTTGTCGCCCTTTTGCAGCATCCGGTAGTCGGCTGATGCAGAAAGAAATTTAGACGTCAGTCCGTCGGCGCTCCCCATATCAAGTACCTCCGCATTTGAGCTTAGCCTTATTCATCGGTATGTATGCGTTCCCTCGATGCAAACAGTGTATATTGCGGCACCCATTGCAGTTCTATCGTGCCTGTGCTGCCGTGCCTGTTCTTGGCAACTATGCACTCCGCCAGGTTTCTCTTGCTGGTGTCTTCGTTATAATAATCTTCCCTGTAAAGGAAGATGATGATGTCAGCGTCCTGTTCGATCGCGCCCGATTCGCGCAGGTCCGAAAGCATGGGCCTTTTATCTGTACGCTTTTCGTTTGCGCGGGAAAGCTGGCTGAGGCAAAGTACCGGTACCGAAAGCTCCTTGGCCATGATCTTGAGGGACCTTGAAATCTCGGACACTTCCTGTACGCGGTTTTCGTTCTTCCTTCCGCCCAGCTGCATAAGCTGCAGGTAGTCTATGATGACGAGCCCCAGGTTTTCGACCCTGCGGCATTTCGCCTTCATCTCCGTAGGAGTTATGGTGGGGTTGTCGTCTATGCGGATGTCACAGCGGCTGAGGCTTTCGGAAGCGACTGCGATCTTTGCCCAGTCGTTTTCGCTGAGGTCGCCCGTGAGCAGTTTTTTCGAGTCGACGAATGCCTCCGCGGCCAGCAGGCGGCTGGCAAGCTGTTCCTTCGACATCTCCAGCGAAAAGATCACTACCGTCTTCTTTTCCTTCTTGGCCGCCGCCAAAGCCATATTCAGGGCTATCGAAGTCTTTCCCATACCGGGACGCGACGCGACCAATATAAGGTCGGTCTTGTTCAACCCTGATATCATGTTGTCGAGCTCGGAAAACCCGGTCGTCAGGCCGGGAAGTTTCCCCTTGTTCTTGGCAAGCTCGTTGAGGTTTTCGTAGACGTCTATCAGGACTGAAGATATATGGCTGAACCCCTGGTCGGAACGTCCCTGCCGGATCGCATATATCTTCTGTTCCGCGGCGTCGAGGATGTCGGCTGCCTCGCCCTCCTCGTTGTATACCATGTCGGAAACTTCTCCGGCTACCTGCGCTACCTGCCTCAGAAGGGATTTGTCGCGGACGATCTTCGCGTAATGACGCACATTTGCCGCCGTGGGAGTGATCTCCATAAGCTGCATTACATAGTTGCGGCTTACCTGTTCGTCATATACCCCCCGGATCTTCATCCTGTCAAGGACCGTCACCGGGTCGATCGGCTGCGAGAAGCTGAACATTGAGTGGATCGTCTCGAATATCTCCCGGTTCTGCTGGATATAGAAGTCCTCGGGCTTGAGGATCTCGATGACATCGGGCACGCATCGGGAGTCGATGATCATGGACCCGATCACCGACTGTTCTGCCTCCATGCTGTAAGGCACACGTTTACCCAAAAGCTCATCCATACTTACATCCCCCACCGGTTTTATATATCCAAAATCATTCTTCGGTTACCAACACCATAAGTATGGCATTTATATCATATCCAAGTTTCGCCGTAAGCTGATAGCTCCCGTACTGCTTTATCGGTTCTTCCAGCACGATCTTGCGCTTATCTATATCGATGCCGTGCTGATTCTTAAGTTCCTCCGAGATCTCCTTTGATGTCACGGAGCCGAAAAGCTTGCCGTTGGCTCCGGCCTTTGCCTTGACCCTGATGACCTTGGACTTCAGGCTCTCGGCGATCTCCGCGAGCCTTTCCCTTTCGCGCTGCTCCGCAAGGGCTTCCGCTTTCTTGCGCTGCCTGGCAGCATTCAGCGCCTCGGAAGTCGCCTCCGTGGCAAGTTTCCTCGGGATGAGGAAGTTGCGCGCATATCCGTCGGAGACATCGACGATGTCCCCCTTCTTACCCTGACCTTTTACGTCCTGAAGCAAAATTACCTTCATAACGATCCTCTTTTCTCCGGTGTGTTATTGAGCCTTGATTTCCAGCTTATTTGTCGAGGTATTCGTCTATGACCTCGTACAGGCGGCTCAGCACGACTTCTGCGCTTTGACCCCTGATCTGGGCGCCCGCCATGTTGAGATGCCCGCCTCCGCCCATTTTCTCAAGTATCACCTGGACGTTTATATTTCCCAGCGACCTGGCGGAGATCACTATTTCATCGCCTTCGGGAAAAAGTACGAATGACGCCTGTACATTAAGCACATTGAGCAGTTCGTCCGCAGCCTGCGCCGCGATCGTCCTGTCCACGGTTTTCTCAGACATCGATATCGCTATGCCGCCGCGATGCATGTGTGCGCGGCGAACGATATCGTACCTGTCGACGCAGCTTTCAAAGTCTGTCTGGAACAGGCGCTTTATCTCCACGGTGTCGGCTCCCGCGCTCCGCAAACGAGCGGCGGCTTCAAACGTCCGCACGCCTGTACGCATCGTGAAGTTCTTTGTGTCGAGCACAATGCCCGCCAGCATCGCTTCGGCTTCGACTTTCAGGATCGGTGACTGGCCCCCCATGTAGCTCAAAAGCTCGCTGACCAGCTCAGATGCCGACGAAGCGTATGGCTCATGGAAATTCAAAGCGGCATTGTCGATATAGCTTGCGGACCTCCTGTGATGATCGACTACAGCGACCCGGTTGCATGACAGCAGGAGCTCTTCGGACTCCACCATGTCCGGCCTGTTAACGTCGGTGACGACAAGGAGCGTCCGGCTGTCGGCCATGAGGATCGCATCGGTAGGGGATATGATCACGCCCTGATATTCGGGCA
>JAAYMG010000245.1 GCA_012521525.1 Clostridiales bacterium
CATAATGGCGGATGACAACCTCAAGCAGGCAAACTATGTCCCGAAGACCATGCAGACTGATTGCCTGATGGAGATCAAATCCGGAACTGCCGACGCGGCAGTATTGGACCTGACTTTGGCGAAGACCATGACCGGAAAAGGCACCAGTTATGAAGACATCGAAATCGTGGATTATCTGGCAGAAGAGGATTACGGAGTGGCCTTCCGGAAAGGTTCCGATATTTGCGCAGAAGTGAACAGGATATTTGACGAGCTTGTAGCAGACGGTACCATGGCTGCACTGGCTGAAAAGTATGGACTGGAGCTGTCAAAATAAGTTATAATAGACTTGTATTACATAAAAAAATAAAGCGTGGGTCAGAGGCAGTTTCCTCTGTCCCACCGCTTGCATGTTGAGGGCAAGATAGATATGAATGAAGTTCCTGTAATTATAAGCCGGTTGACTGAGAGTTTTCTGCTCAACTGCAGGATTTTTGCATTGACGCTGGTGTTCTCACTGCCTTTGGGGCTGGTGATCGCTTTCGGGTCGATGAGCCGTTTCCGCCCGCTCCGGTGGCTGGTGAGGACTTTTGTATGGGTGATCAGGGGAACCCCGCTGATGCTCCAGCTCATCGTCATATACTTCGGTCCCGGCCTTATGAACATGTCTTTCTCATGGCCTGGCGGGTCTTCAGGCCGGTTTGTAGCAGCAAACGTCGCATTCATCATAAATTATGCCTGCTATTTTTCCGAGATCTACCGCGGCGGGATCGAGAGCATACCGAGAGGCCAGTACGAGGCGGGCATGGTCCTGGGTATGACCAAAAGCCAGATCTTTTTCAAGGTCATATTACTGCAGGTAATAAAGCGCATCCTTCCTCCCGTCGGTAATGAGGTGATCACGCTGGTGAAGGATACCGCGCTTGCCCGTATCATCGCGAACAAGGAGATCATTATGATGGCAGGCGAATACACGAACAAAGGGCTGATATGGCCACTGTTCGCAACAGGCATCTACTTCCTTGTCTTCGTCGGGGTATTGACGATAGTGCTCGACTGGCTTGAAAAGAAGCTCAGCTATTTCCGCGCTTGAAAGGAGGGGATCCGGTTGTCATTTCTGGAAGTCAAAAGTATCGAAAAGAGTTTCGGAAACCTTAAGGTTTTGAAAAACATAGATTTTTCCCTGGAAAAGGGAGAAGTGATCGCGATAATAGGCTCGTCGGGAAGCGGCAAGACCACCCTGCTGCGGTGTCTGAACTTTCTGGAGAGGCCCGACAGCGGAAGCATCATCGTCAACGGTAAAGTGATTTTTGACGCTGCGGATCCCACTGCTCAGCGGGACAGTGATGTGCGCAGGAAACGCCTGCATTTCGGGCTTGTCTTTCAGAACTTCAACCTGTTTCCGCAATATACAGTCCTGCAAAATGTGACATTGGCAGCGGAATTGCTCGCCAAAGAGCGGGCCGATTTCAAACAGAACAGGAGAGCCATCCTGCAGGAGATCCAGGAGCATGGGAAGAAGCTGCTTGCCCAGGTTGGACTGTCTGACAAGCTGGACTGCTATCCGCACGAGATATCGGGCGGACAGCAGCAGCGAGTTGCCATCGCACGTGCCCTGGCATTGGAGCCGGATATCCTGTGCTTTGATGAGCCCACTTCCGCGCTTGACCCTGAGCTCACCGGGGAAGTGCTGAAGGTTATCAGGAAACTGGCAGAGCGCGACACCACAATGATCATCGTTACACATGAGATGGATTTCGCTCGGGATGTCGCTGACCGTGTCATCTTTATGGATGACGGTGTGATAGTTGAACAGGGGTCTCCGGAGGAAGTATTTGAAAATCCCCGGGAAGAAAGGACAAAGCAGTTTTTGATGCGATATAATAAAGATTTCGAGTGATGGTATCAAAATATTCCTGTGATGTCACAAAATATTTGAAATCAGCATTCATAATATAACATAATATGACATGTTTATAAAACAGAGACTCAAAGCACGCGAAACCTGTTGGTATTTGAATATAAGTACTTCTTTGCGAATTTGCTGATTTCTTGGTGAACATTTCGATTCCTTTGTGTCAGAATCAGAAAGACTCATTTTTTATGCATCATGACACGTTGGCTCAGTTATGCTTTCTGCCTTTTCGGTTCTGAACATGCATGATAAGTTCATGATCCAATTCACGAATTTATCGGTGTTTGTGCTGTTCCAGATCGTCGGGACCGTTTTGATAGTGTCCGCCAGTAGATCGGGTAAGTTCATTATGTTATTGTGCTTTCAGGATATTATCCGGGTCGGAGATACCTTTTTGTTCACTTTTATTTTGAATATCCCCACATGACTCCCTTTGCCATTTCCCAGGTAATCCTGCTGATGAACGCCGTCGGGACGATCATGCTCTATTTCAAGAAGCGGAACGAAACAATAAGAGAGGGACTCGATTACATCACCCACCTGACTGTACATGACGGGCATCCGGATTAGGAACCAGCCTTATCAAGACTTTGAAGGAAGCGGAATAACCAGTCGTATGAGCAATAGATGGGTTGTTCATTCGACTGGCTTGATTTTTAACGAAGTATTGTAAAAAATGTTTATCTGTAAGATAATATCCATATAAAGACAGAACGTCGAAGATTTCCCTGGTTTCACCGCGATCACAGAGAAAGGGGCATGGACTTTTGGGATATAAAGAGTTATTCAGGATGCCGACCCCGGTAAAAATCAGGGGACGGACATCGAGTATTACCAGTGATTTTGTAAACGGTATTATAATAACAGCTATTTCCCTTATTTGCTGAGCCACGTACCTTCTGAAGCGGGAACGTGCCTTGATATCGGATGCGGGAAAGGGGAGCTTTCTGCCCTATTTAATGCAGACAAAACATAGAGAGGGAAGGGATGCAAATGAAACGAAATATCGCGAAGTTCCGGGCAGCTTACCATTCCAGTGCAGCAAATTATGACAATACAGCTCACCTTATAACGTCAGAAACGGAATTGCCCTGGATAAGCGGCGGTAATGGAGAAGAATGGGTTTATATCGACCTCGGAGCATTATCTGAGATCACCGAGGTGGTAGTCCATTGGGGAACAGATTATGCGGTGTCTTATGATATCGAGACGTCAAACGACGGAAAGGAATGGACGAGTATCTCAGTTGAAAGCGGTGCCCGGGAACTGGCCGTGGCAACGCCGATAAACAGCAGGGCACGATATGTCAGGGTGCGATGCAGCAAATGCTCAGGGGAGCATTATGTTATACATAAAATCGAAGTATTTGGCGACAACGATCTGCGCTATGAGCTTCCGCCCATGCCCCAACCATGTCCTGACGGTACCCAGAAATTGACTGGGGGAAACTGGATGGTACGTCGGGCATCAGAGGTAAAGGAAAGCGGCATAGTCTTATCCTGCAGTGGTTACGACGATTCGGAATGGCTGCCGGCAACAGTGCCCGGGACGGTATTGGTCTCATATCTCAATGCCGGAGCGGTACCCGACCCGGATTACGACGATTGGCAATTCCAGATCTCCGAGGAGTATTTTACGGCGGATTTCTGGTACCGCAACAGCTTCCATATTCCCGAGAGCAGGAGAGGCAAAAGGGTATTCCTTAATTTTAATTCGATCAACTGGAAAGCGGACGTGTATTTCAACAG
>JAAYMG010000246.1 GCA_012521525.1 Clostridiales bacterium
TCGGATAATTGTAATCACACTTATCCTCAGCCCAGACCATTATTTCTGTCGGATAAACCGGGTCAAGGAAGCACCAGCCGTTGGTATAGTCGCTCAGACTGGCCTGGAGCATGCTTGCGGCATATAGGCTGCCCAGAGCTGCAAGCGGCATGAGGCCTAATTCATTGTTGATGACATTTTCGGTAATGTTTATGTAGTAGTCGTCGGTAAACTTATATGACAGGCCTTCGATTCCATAGTAAATCAGCATATAGCCGTCAAATGTATAACGATAGTCGACCCAGGATGTGAGGAGCGCAGGATCTTTGCAGGCGGTCGTTATGGCAAGCTGCTCGCTGTTGAATGCTCCCGGATTGACGACGCCCTGGTCAAAGCGGAGATGGGTTTCGTCTCCTTCCTTAAGGACCGGCTGGCGCACCGCAACTACGAATATGTTCGGGTCGGTTGACATTCCGAACTGATAAAGCATCGCACCGAAAGAGTTTGCTCCGTCGGTAGCGCCGCAGGCACCGGAACCGTAATCCTGCCAGCAGACTTCATTGTTGTAGTTAGCAGGATTGACGCTGTAGAAGTCTTTGCGCAAATAACCCTTGTCGTACCATCTTTTCATAAGTTCGACGTAGTTGCGATACTCCGGCTCGGCGGGTCCGTATTTCACCTTTCCGTTCACCTGGTACCATTCGCTGCCTACATCCCAGGCAGAGGAAAATGCGCTGTGCTGGGTCTTTCCGGTCGGGGGTATGGCCAAAGCATACTGAAGAGTGTCGATCTCTTCCAGCATCCTGCCGAGAACGTGATCCCAGTCGTCAATTGTTCTCGGGCGGCCTTCATATCCGATCCTGTCAAGGTAGTCCTTGCGGATGTTCAGCCCCATGTAACCGGGCATGTTCTCCTTGCAGATATTATAGAAGCCCCAGATATTTCCCGAGTTTGTGATCGTCATCTTGCGCGCTTCTTCGGTATAATTGCGGATCGTATTATAGTTGGGGGCATACTTTTCGATAAGTTCATTGAGCCGGATATATACTCCGTCCTCAATAGCTTTGTCTCCGCCGCCGGGATACAGACCGGCATAGTATATCATATCACAGTAATCTTCTGACGCCAGCATAAGCGGGAAAAGGACTGTAACTTCGCTTGATGAAGGATGGACATACTCGATATGTATATTGGTACGGTTTTCCATTTCGATCATGTTGGGGTAGTCCGCATAATTGTCATAGACTGTAGCAAAGCCCGCAGAGATCGGCCACCATGCCGTGAATGTCACTCTTTCTTCGGTCAGCGGAAGTTTCTTGGTTTTCTCAACCATATCGAACTTCATAACATACTGGCCGACATCCGTGATCGGGTTGTCGCCCCAATCGATAGGGGTGTAAACATATCCTCCTTCATTGTCCTCATTTTCGGAGGCATCCTGATCTCCCGGATCACTATCTGTAGATGCAGTGCTGCCGGGAGTGGGGGAAGAAGTGGTTTCGCTGTCGCTCGTTGAACAACCGGTTGCAAAAGCAAGCAGCATTATGGCTGCAAGCAGCAAACATATGGATTTTTTCATTTTTGGGCCTCCTTTTTTTGATTTATGGAAGATTATTGTGCTCCATATTTGTGAATCAAGTATAACACCGACAA
>JAAYMG010000247.1 GCA_012521525.1 Clostridiales bacterium
ATACCACGATGAAGGCAGGACACAATTGCAGTTATTGCGAAAAAATCGCGCCTATTTGTAAATATTGCTTATATTGCAGATATTGCTTAGAAAGTGGTATTGTCCCTTACCCGGATATATTCCGCAAACTCACGCGGCGAGATGCCATATTCGGACCTGAAAGCCCTGTAGAAATTCGCGTAGTCAGAAAACCCGCACATGGTACAGACCTCCGAGGGCGTGATCCCTTCCGAAAGAAGCTGCTTCGCGGTTATCAGCCTCTTTTTCGTTATATACCTGTGTATTGATATGCCGAAGTGGCGCATAAACTCCCGCGACATATGATACTTGCTGATGTAGAATTCCTGGGAGAGGAAGTCGAGTGACAGGTTCCTGGTATGATGTTTGTTTATGTAATTTACGATGTCGTTCATCACACCGCCAAGGGACGTGTCCGTTTCAAAGTGTCCGGTGTAACCGCAAAAATGCCGGTTCAGCTCGGCAACCAGCCGGACAAGCAGGCTCCGGCAGATCAGGTCGCCGTACTCCTTTGGGTTGTTCGTTTCCGCAAGCAGGTCCACAAAATATGCCCGCACGGCCCTGAGGTCCTCCGGGTCAAGCCTCAGCAGGTTCGTCCGGTCCTTCCCGCCGGTATCAAAGCAGCGCGTAAGATCACTCTTCTCGGAGGACAGTTTCTTCAGGAAATTGCAGTTTATCCAGAGCACTATCCGCTCATATGGCTTCTTCTGTTCGATTATGGGCTGGTGCAGTTCCTGGGGCGATATAAGGAGGATGTCGCCGGGCTGCAGGTCGTAATTGCGGCTTTCGATATTATAGCTGACATCACCGGAGATAAAGCAGTAAATTTCGTAAAAGTCGTGATGATGCAGCGCTACATCCTTAAGATATGAGTCCTTGTAGTGGAATATCTCATAATTATCCGAAAGCATATGCTGGCGGGAATCCCACTTTTGCGTTATGGCCACGGCGCTCACCTACTTGCAGATCATTTATGCTGCTGATATCACTGATATTTTCACATAAAAATTTACATTAAGCAAGAAATTCATGCATTATCGGAGGACGTTAACCTGCGATCATAGGGACGGATCCATGGAGATCGACCATAATTGGCATAATTGTCCCAAATTTGAGCAACAAACGCAATGTCATATATGTTATATTTGTTGTACCAAATTATTGGATCCACAGATAAGATATGATCTTTCCCTGCAGCAATATAAAATCTGCCGATCCCCAAAAAGACCGATCAGAATAAAGGAGGCTGCACATGGCAAGGACAACGATGAAAATCAACCAAAACTGGTTTTTTACAAAGGGGCAGATAGATCCCGCTTCTCCCGACTTCGCAGGAATGGAGCCCGTGACGATCCCTCACACCTGGAACGCCCTCGACGGCCAGGACGGCGGAGCCGATTACTACCGGGGTCTCTGCTGGTACGCAAGAGAACTTGAACTCGACGCCGTCGACGGGCAGTTATATCTTGAATTTGAAGGCGTAAGCCAAATCGCCTGTGTCTATGTAAACGGCAATAAAGTTTGCACGCATGAAAACGGTTTTTCTACATTCAGGGTGAACATCACCCCGTTTGTAAGCATCGGCAAAAATCTGATCGCCGTCTCTGCCGACAACAGCGCCAACGATCACACATATCCCCAGTTTGCAGACTTTACGTTCTTCGGCGGGATATATCGAGATATACATCTGATAACAGTGCCCGATGAACACTTCGACCTGGACGACTTCGGTTCTCCCGGGCTTGTGGTGACCTCCGACGTTGACACCGGGAACGGCAGGGCGATCGTGACCGTAAAAGGAAAAGCAAGTCAGATTGAAGGGCTCAGTTTTACCTTTAAAATATCCGATGGCAGCGGCAATACTGTAACAGAGCAGCACTCCGATCAGCCGATAGCCAGGTTCATCATAGATAATCCTCGCCTGTGGGATGGCGTCAAAGATCCTTACTTATACACTGCCGAGATCAGCATGATCAGGGATAGCAAAGTTCTTGACAAGGTGAGCACCAGATTCGGCATCAGGACTTTCAGCGTTGATCCGGAAAAAGGCTTTTTCCTCAACGGAAGACCGTACCCCCTGCGCGGCGTATGCAGACATCAGGACCGGGAAAACATGGGATGGGCGATCACTTCCGGGGAACACAGGGAGGATATGGAACTCATCGCGGAAATGGGCAGCAACACGGTCCGCCTGGCGCATTACCAGCATGCCGGCGAATTCTACGACCTCTGCGACGAATACGGGATGGTCGTGTGGGCGGAGATCCCGTTCATATCCCGCTTCATGGAATCACCGCGGGCGCGTGAGAACACCATCCTCCAGATGACCGAACTCGTAAAGCAGAATATCAACCATCCTTCGATTTGCTTCTGGGGGATCGCAAACGAGATCACGATGTCGGGCGAAGACAACGAGGACCTGCTGGATAACCTGAAAGCCCTCAACGTCCTGTGCCATGAGCTTGACCCGAGCAGGCTTACGACGATCGCGAATTTGTCGTTGGTCGCAATGGACAGCGAACACAACCATATAACCGATGTGTTGTCATACAACCTTTATTTCGGATGGTATGTCGGGGAAGTATCTCAGGCAGGCGAATGGCTGGACAAATTCCACTCCCTGAATCCTGACCGGCCGCTCGGGCTTTCCGAATACGGTGCGGAAGGGAATATCCGGCTCCACACGGACGAACCGCGGGTGCGCGACTATTCTGAAGAATACCACGCTTATTACCATGAGCGCATGCTTGAGACGATAATGTCCCGCCCGTATCTCTGGGCAACACATGTGTGGAACATGTTTGAGTTCGCCTCAGACATGAGAAATGAAGGCGGAGTCGCCGGCCGGAACAACAAGGGGCTTGTCACCTTTGACCGAAAAGTCAAAAAGGACGCGTTTTATATCTACAAAGCAGCATGGACATCAGACCCGTTCGTGCATATATGCGGCCGCCGCTACGCTGAACGCTGCGGCGAAACGACGAAAGTAAAGGTTTATGCGACGGGCGTCGATTCCGTCGGGCTCTTCTCAAACGGTGCCGAAGCCGGAAGGATCTCCGCCGGCGACAGTTCGACCCTCTCAAAACATGTATTTGAGTTCAGCGGGGTACCGTTAAAAGCAGGCGAAAACTCGATCACTGCGGTAGGATACCTGAACGGTAATCCGGTCTGCAAAGAAGAAATTTCCCTTACGCGCGTTGAAAAGCCGAATGAAAGTTACAGGCTGCCGGAAGAGCCCAAAAGGTCATTTGCCGGAAATATAAATGTCATCAACTGGTTTGAAAAAGAGTACGGTGGCAAAGGTGAGCCCGAAATCATCGAGGGCCGCTTCTCCGTAAAGGACAAACTGGGTGATATCCTGAAAAACGAGCGTGCCTCTGAGGCCTTCAGGGATTTCATGAGTGAAATAACGGGAAACAGCGACGCGTTTCCCCCGAAGAACATTGGTATTATGGGTATGATCGAAGGCCTGCCGGTCGAAAGGATTTTCCAGCTCGGGGGAATTTCCCTCCCGAAAGCGGCTCTTTATGCCCTGAACGACAGGCTCAACAAGATTACGAAAAGCTGAGACATCAAATGAGCGCCTTTTGTCTTTCGCTTTGAATTCCCAGCAACCTGAATGACAGCAGCAAATGCAGCAGCTTGTCTGTATCATCCGGATCTATGCCCGAAATCTCCTTTATCCGTTCGAGCCTTCTGATAAAGGTGGTCCGGTGTACGAACAGCCTTTTCGCGGCCAGTGAAGTATTGAACCTGCAATGTATATACTCGAAAAGGGTCTCTGCGTATTCGGTGCCGTTGTTTCGGTCATGTTCCAGGAGCCTGAACAGATGCCTGCTGCATATTTGATCTTCGGGAAACTGGCTCGTGATCTGTTCGCTTATGTAATCGAGAACATAGTTGTCAAAGCGGTAGTACCAATAATGCGGGTCCCTTTTTTCTCCGAATTCGAGTGCCCTTTCGGCCTGGAGCGCCATAGCGGGAGCCATGTATAAGTCACGCCATATGTTGCTCACACCGGCCTGGCAAACATAGTCGCGCACGATATACGCCAGCGATTGATAGAACGGCCGGGCGTCACGCTGCACCCTGCTTCGGCTAAGATTCACGGTCCACATGACATGGGCGTCGACCCTCAGCGCACATGAATACTGCCACTCGTCTTCAAGCCGGCTGCAGAGGTACTGTGCCGTGCTCTCCCAT
Source organism: Clostridiales bacterium (assembly GCA_012521525.1). Lineage (GTDB taxonomy): Bacteria > Bacillota > Clostridia > Oscillospirales > JAAYOS01 > JAAYOS01. The sequence goes on from JAAYMG010000247.1 coordinate 4,222, forward strand.
TCCGCCCCGTCCTTGAACCGGAGTTTTACCGTCAGGTATTCATGGTCCCGTGCCCATCCGTAGTCCTTGAGGATATCGTTGATCTTCTGTGCCGGCAGACTGCCGTTATCGGTGAACAGGCTCCTGAGCGCCTGGTGC
>JAAYMG010000248.1 GCA_012521525.1 Clostridiales bacterium
CCCTCCGGAAGCATACGGGGTATGTTCTCATAAAACCCGCCGCCTGTTATATGGCTCAATCCCTTTATCCTGACGCTCCGTGAAAGTTTGAGGACCGCGGAGACGTATATCCTCGTAGGTTTGAGGAGTTCTTCTCCGAGAGTGCAGCTCAGCTCGTCGTATCGGACCGAAAGGGTATTCCTGTTCACGTTCAATATCTTTCTTATCAGGGAAAAGCCGTTGGAGTGTACACCAGAGGAGGCAAGCCCAATTATCGCGTCACCGGCCTTGATGTCACTTCCGTCGATTATCTTGCGCTTATCCACGACGCCCACGCAAAAACCGGCAATGTCGTATTCCCCTTCTTTGTAAAAACCGGGCATCTCTGCGGTTTCGCCCCCGATAAGGGCGCAGCCCGAAATGCGGCATCCTTCTGCGACACCGGAAACTATCTTCTCCACAAGGGAGGGGGAATTCTTGCCCAGTGCCAGATAGTCGAGAAAGAACAGAGGTTTCGCTCCCGAGCAGATGATATCGTTGACGCACATGGCGACACAGTCGATACCGATAGTGTCGTGTTTGTCCATCAGAAAAGCGATCTTAAGTTTTGTACCTACTCCGTCCGTGCCTGATACAAAAACCGGCTCATCCATATCCTGGAGATCCGGCATGAACAACCCGCCAAATCCCCCAAGGCCCCCGATAACACCCGGAGTGAATGTGCTCTCCACATGTTTCTTTATGCGCTGAACACTCTCGTAGCCCGCCGTTATATCAACACCCGCGGCTGCATAGGCATCGCTTCTGCTCTCAATCAAACCTGGATTCTCCCTTCCTTCTGATTTTCCGATTCCGAACTTATCCGCACCGGATAATTGCCGGTAAAACAGGCGTCACAGTAGCCGATCCTAAGTCCGGACATCGCATGGCGCAGGTCTCTTTCGTCGAGGTACATAAGGGTATCGACATTGATCATCTCTGCGATCTGTTCGACAGTGTGGTTGTGCGCGATCAAGTCCTGTTCGCGGGGAATGTCGGTCCCGTAATAGCAGCGGTGCAGGAACGGCGGTGAAGAGACCCTCATATGCACCTCGGATGCGCCGGCCTGACGGAGGATGGAAACTATATGGGCACAGGTCGTACCACGGACTATGGAATCGTCGACCATGATGACGCGCTTGCCTTTGACCTCTGCGGAGAGGGCGTTGAGCTTGATGCTCACGGACTTTTCACGCTGCGACTGGGTGTTCTGGATGAAAGTCCTGCCGATATAACGGTTCTTTACAAGCCCCACTCCATATGGGATCCCGGCCTGTTTAGAATATCCCAGGGCGGCGGACAACCCGGAATCGGGAACTCCTATAACGATGTCTCCCTTCACATTGTCGCGCATTGCGAGGTACTTCCCGAACTCCTGCCTGACATGCTCTACCGAAAGGCCGTCGATCACGCTGTCAGGACGTGCAAAGTAAACGAATTCAAATACGCACAGCGAGCTTCTCGCCTGCCATTCGGAGCGCATGGCGGATGTAACGCTTCCGTTTTCGGCCACGATTATTTCTCCCGGTTCGACGTCCCGGACGAAACGGGCACCGATCGCGTCGAAGGCGCAGGATTCAGAAGCGAAAACGACGGATGAACCAAGCATGCCCATACAGAGGGGCTTGAAACCAAACGGATCGCGCGCCGCTATAAGTTTGCTTCCGCTGATGATCACCATTGAATAGGCGCCTGCGACATAGCTCATTATGTTTTTTACCGCCTGTTCCATCAGCGGTGTGCCAAGCCGCTCGCGCACAAGCATATATGCTATGACCTCGGTATCGTTTGTGGTCTGGAATATCGCTCCGCTAAGCTCTGCGTCATGGCGGAGCTTTGCGCCGTTGACCAGTGTCCCGTTACAGGCAATGGCCATGCTGCCGTTGATATGGGTCACGGCTAAGGGCTGGGCGTTTATGGCGCTGGATTCCGAATGGCTTGAGTACCGGACATGGCCGATCGCCATGTTTCCCTGCAGGGACTGCAGGGTACGTTCGTCGAAAACTTCCGGAACAAGGCCGCTTTTCTTGATGACATGGATCTTGCCGTCGTTGGACGTGGCGATGCCGCTTGACTCCTGGCCCCTGTGCTGCAGGGCGAAGAGGGCAAGGTATGTTTCGTTGGCCACGCTGTAAGAATCATGGGGTGAAAGGGAGATCCCGAATACACCGCACTCTTCGTGAAGTTTATCAGATGCCCAACAGCCTGTGCAGGATCTCACGGTATGCCTCCTTCTCGCCTCCCATATCACGCCTGAAACGGTCCTTGTCCAGTTTTTCGCCGGTCTTTGAATCCCAGAAGCGGCAGGTGTCGGGGGAAATTTCGTCCGCAAGGATTATATTGCCCTCGCCGGTCCTTCCGAATTCAAGTTTGAAGTCTATAAGTTCGACTCCGACAGTTTTCAGGTATTCCGAAAGG
>JAAYMG010000249.1 GCA_012521525.1 Clostridiales bacterium
ACAATGCTCCTCCGGATAAAGCTCAAAGTCGATATCATGAAGCATTCCGACAGTACGCCAATAATCGACATTATTGGGGTCGTGCTTTTCCGCGAACCAGCCCATAACGCCGGAAACCGTTTCACCATGGCGCAAATGGAACGGTTCCTTATTGTACTTTTCCAATATTTCTCTTGCCTGTGCCGGAGTCGGTATCATTCTATCACCTTTCACATTCCATTAATTACAAGATAAATATTTAGATCAAAACAATATCACCGTCATCAAATGGGTCACCACATTCGGGACAGAATTTTGGCGGGCGTGTTCTATCTTCCGGTTCCCAGCCGCACTTGTCACATCTATATTGCGGTATCCCGGTAGGTTTTGCTTTGCCACATTCAGGGCAAAATTTACCCTTGTTCTCAGATCCGCAAGTACACACCCAACAATTAGTGATATCCTCCTCAATTACTACTTCAATAATTTCGCTATCTATGTCCTTGCTCACATCATCAATGTTAATTGATGCTTCGAACTTTTTATACTCTTCCGGCGACATATGAGCCAACTTTGAGAGATGCTTTTTGAGTCTATGTGACATAGGTTTAAAAGCCGCCAGAGTGAGTCCGCCGGAAACTACCCCTCCTATAATAGGTACAGCTTTTGATACTCCCTTGGCAAATGTCTCCTTCACCATTTTTTGTCCTAACATTGCTGCAATCTTCTTCGCAATCGGATAATACCAAGTTTTGGTAAGTGCTTTTGCTGCAACCTTCTTTGTTACAGCCTTCATAGCTGCTTCGCCAAACAACTTTGCAACAGCAACATTGGCTGCTCCAACACCGAACATTACACCGATAAACAATGTTAGTTGAGATTCTGTACCCGCATCAATCTCAGACGATTCTGTAAATATCTCTTCCCATCCGTATATGTATGCCAGCTCTTGAGCAATGCGTATTACAAATCCATAGAACTGAGCCAAATCAGCTGGTATAGTCGCAGCCATTGCAATACCGCCAGGTAAACCTGCCGCTGCTGATATTGCAGTCACTTTGAGTGTTTCAGCATTAATTACAGCGTTTGCCAAACTATCCAATATTTCTATCGGAATGTCAGCATGGAGTGTACCTTCAGTGATAGCCTTTTGCACCTGCAACGGCGTACATAACTTACTAAGGTTCTTCGTTAGGAAGTCTGTACGGTCAACTTTAACAAGAGGTAATTTTGAAGCGCTTTCGATAATGGTAGTTAAAGATAGCTGATTAGACATTTCTTTCTCCCCTATGTTGTAGTGTATTGATTTTTATACCTATAACTCAAACTTGCAAGCCTCGAGCTACGTATAGCTGATACTTATAAATACTATATTTATCTACATTTATTTACATAATAAAACTAAATGTTACATTTTGCAACTAATATCCTTAAAAAGGCACCTGCTTCTACTTTTTCGTTCTGCACTCAAAAAGTCTTCTTCAGCAAACGATGGTATATTGGCGAGCCTTCTTCTGCCTTGCTCACAACTTCAAGTTTTCCTTCGCGTATCAGTTCTTCGATACGAAACGCAACCCAGGAATCGCTAATGCCAAGCCGATATTTGCCGAGTACCCGACCGATAACCATTGCCTCTTGGAAATATTCGTTTTCGGCTGAAATTTCACGGAGAATAAAATCATCATAGATATGTTCCGGTACGCTGACCAACTGCCCATTCAGCATCGCGCGCAACGGAGCATTTTCCTTTTGCAGTGCTCTCCAATGAGACTCACAGTACATGCAAAATTCCTTTGATGCAGGCTTTTGCAGTTCAACATAGCGATGCCATTGCGAAGGAGACGCTTCTCCCCAGCTGTTCTTGCGGATCATACATTCATTATCATCAATATCCCATTCGGGAAGTTTTATCAGATATATCTGTTGGTAATGTATATCTAGCTTGCTAAGCTGAGACATAAACCAATACAGACCGCAAGCCTCGTCAGGCATGTCACTATACCATATACGGACGGTTTCTCCCTTTGAAATACGATCACATATAGTTCCCAAATCCTCATTAGCTCTTTGTATCAGATCTTGGACCACGTCGCGCCAATCCGCACTGGGGTAAATGCTATACATGCGTTCCAACACTTGCTGCCGCTTTTCTCCGGGTTTGTCCTCAGAAATATCGCCCACGCTAAGAGCAAGCCCGAACCCAAACACATCTGAAGGATGTCCGCCTAAACGCACTGCTTTCTCCAAGTCAAGACGAAGCTTCTCTTCAGCATTTTGCAATGCCTTCCGGATTTCTTCTTCAGCAGGCTTTAATCCATCAGTAATGCCAGCAAAAACTCCTATGGTGGCGCCGCCCCGGTATCCGTCCGGACCATAATGTGCTAATTTTAAGCTTCCGCATGCGCTATCGCTGAATACAACATCAATCATAATACACCTCTCGCCGGAATTCCAAACACCAATGCTTTTATGCGTCTTCTCATGTGTCTTTCATAAACGGGCGTCTTAATTCCTTTCTAAGTTGATTTGTGCTGATATTTTCAGTGTTGAAACATATTAAGGATCACAGTTGTGCTGCGAATCCCTCTGCTTCAGCTTTTCCGAGCAAATATAGAAATGCCGAGGCCGGTATGCGCATTATGGGAACTCTTGTATCAAACCTTATAACACCGTAATCTTCAGGCCTCTTTGTTATGACTATAGCACCTAATGCTTTTGCCGACTCCATATCAGCCATTTCTACGATCGCATCGCTTTTGGTCAGGTTGCTGTTCTCCCTGTATTTGACTTCACATAGTATTCGACCTTTCGGAAGTTCAACGACCACGTCGATTTCTTTCTGATTTCCCGAGCTTCTGCGATAATATCCAACCTGCGAAGTAGTCTGGTTATAAAAAGATGCAATATGCTTGTAAACGGTTGTTTCTACCATAATACCCATCTCTTCAGCATTTGCAACCACGTCTTCCTGCATAAGTACTGCGTTGCGGATTGCAGCATCTGCCACATATATCTTTGGCTGTCCCTTCAGGATCGACTTCCCTTCAAGTCCTATCGGTTCGCTTATATAAATAAGGTTCGACTGCTTTAGGAACTCTATATAGTTGGCAAGCGTCACTTTATTCATGTTATCAAGTTCCTTACTCATCGTCGCAAAGTTTATGATATTCGACGAATTCATACAGAGATAGAGAAAAACCTTTTCCAGCTGGAGCGGGTTTCTCACATTGAAAAGCATAAGCACATCACGCTTAATGACCTTGTCTACGACATCCTCACGAAGGATCCTCTGCGCCATCCGGTCATCTGTAGCCAGCGCCAATTCCGGAAATCCTCCAACCATCAAATAGCGATGAAAATGCTTTTTAAGAGGGGCCAACCTTCCCATGATATCTGTCAAGTCAGCCTGCTCCAACTTGTGAAGCTGTGTCGGGCGCAATCCGGAAGGCAAAGTTGGTCTTTCGTCAAGTTGTAGCAGCTCACAATATTCGTAAAATGACAGCGTTGGTATCCTTATCAGCTGCCATCTGCCAACTCCACTCTCCGTAGTTCCCTTTTCCAGAGCAGGACTTGCCGACCCGGTCGCTACCAGCTTCAGTGACGGGCGCTGATCATACATTACCTTGACCCAGGCTTCCCAATCCTCGGCATACTGCACTTCATCAAAGAAAAAGTAAATGTCTCCTTCAACAGGGTAAAAATTGTCGTATACCTGAAGTACCCTTTCAAATCCGCTGAGCTTTACGATCGGGTTGTCAAAAGATAAGTACAGAATGTTGCGCGGAGTCACTCCCTGCTTAATCAACTCTGCGATCAGCTGATATAGGATAGTTGTTTTCCCGACACGCCGCGCTCCGCTGACGACAGCAAACCTTCGCAATTCCTTCCGTTCAAGTATTTTCTTAATTTCATAAAAAGCATAACGGCGCTGGGGAGGATTAAACGCTTGGGGCACAAAACCGTCTCTCCACCATGGGTTATATTGCATAAGCAAATTGAGAAGGTTCTCATCGGAGAATAGTGCCATGCTCATCACCTCAACACCGATTATATGTCATACTATTATATTAATCAATAATTAAGTATATTATACTATATCATTTATATTATTTTTAATAAATCATAACAAACTTTTGCCTTCATTCATCACTCCAAGAAACCAAAACATATTAGTATTACTAACCTAATCAGTGTGTTTCTCATATGTTCAACCAGTTGTGCTGCTTAGCGGAAGTTTAACTAATGACGCTTTGTCGCCACCGGTGTATAGCGTAATGGTCGGCGGGTTTTCATAATCAAAGCCCTCAGGCTGCTGATAGGTCTTTTCCTCGGCGCAGACCAGTGTGACGCGAATGCTGTGACCCGCGGCAAAAACATATGATATCGGGTCGATGCAGAACTCGAGCTTCGCAGGGACACCGGGTTCCAGCGGTACGCCGTTCGGATAGTTTTGAGAGTAAAAATCGCTGTTGCAGACAACAGGCGCAATAGCGACCAGATGCTCAGGGCAGACAGCGGCGGTTGCTTCCTGGATAAGGCCGGAGTTTGAGATGCCGCGCATACCGACTTTCCCGTTGCACCACGGTTGTGCAGCAGCCCACTCTATAACTGCGGCAACATCCCGGGCGTCAAGCGGCTCGCAAAAGCTGTTTGAATAACCGTAGCTGGCACCTGATCCGCGCGTTTCGAGAAACATATGGGCGTAACCGTTGGCGACGAGTTTGGCTGTGATGGCATCGATCCCTGTGCCCATGCGCCTGCCCCCTTTCGCCGCATGCAGGACAAGCGGGAAAGGACCGGTAGCGACCTCACCGGGTCCGTCGGCAGGGAGATAAATATCAACTGCGAGTTTCGTCCCATCCGATCCCTCTACATATCTTGATGTACGGACAGTACCCGCATATGTACC
>JAAYMG010000250.1 GCA_012521525.1 Clostridiales bacterium
AAGCCTATAATTGCCGGGGGCCTGATAAGCGACAAGGAAGACATCATCACCGCCCTGGCTGCCGGCGCAATAGCCATTTCGTCCACAAACCATGATGTCTGGTTTATGTAAGAGCGCCTGTTTTATATTTAATATTTACTTTTTTATAGATTTATGTTATAATTGTAACGAACAAATCATCTAACAAAGTGCGCATGTCTACCTTTAGAGTTTTAGAGCAAAGGGTAAGCAGCATTGCTGTTTCCTTATGCTCTTTTTTATTTGCCCGGCAGCTATAACGGTTCTGATATGACAACCGGCGGCCCATATAAACCGCTCCGGGCAGACAGTTTGCCTGAGCTTTATGTACATATATGGAGTACATATACGGAGGATGAGATAATGAAAAAAACATACGACGTGGCGATCATAGGATGCGGGATAGTCGGCGCAGCCATGGCCTATGAACTCAGCAAATATGAGCTTGATGTCGTGGTCGTCGAAAAGGAAAACGACGTCTGCTGCGGCGCCACAAAGGCCAACAGTGCCATAATCCACGCGGGGTTCGACCCCCTTCCCGGTACACTTATGGCAAAGCTGAATGTTATGGGCTCCAGGATGGCGAAGGAAATTTCACAGGCTTTGGATGTGCCGTATAAGCAAATCGGTTCGCTCGTTCTTGCGTTCGACGAAGACGATTTGAAAACACTGGACGTCCTATACGAAAGAGGGCTGCTAAATTCCGTTCCCGGACTGAGGCTGCTTGACAGGGATGAAGTGCTGCAAATGGAACCGGAAATCTCCCCCAACGTGGCCGGAGCCCTTTGCGCGCCCACTGCGGGAATAATCAATCCCTGGGAGTACGGTATAGCTCTTGCAGAAACCGCAGTACGAAACGGAGTTGAACTGAGGTTGTCCTCAGAAGTCCTTTCCATCGGGCAAGACGATGAGAACTGGAGGATCACCACAAAAAGCGGTGACGTTCACGCCAGATACATAGTAAACGCGGCAGGCGTCAACAGTGACATCATTCACAATATGACAGCCGAGCCTTCATTCAGCATCCGGCCCAGCAAGGGAGAATACTTCCTGCTCGATAAATCCGAGGGAAGCAGGGTAAAGCACGTGATCTTTCAATGTCCTTCAAAGACCACCAAAGGTGTTCTGGTATCGCCTACAGTTCACGGGAATCTGATCGTAGGGCCAAACGCGGTTCCTTCGGAAAGGTACGATGTCTCAAACACATCGGACGGTTTGGATTACGTCCGGTCTGCCGCCATGCGTTCGGTCCCTTCCATCTCCTTCAGGGACAATATCAGGAATTTCGCAGGGATCCGCGCAAACAGCGATAACGACGACTTTATAATCGGTATTTCTGCCCCTCGTTTTCTCGACCTTGCAGGCATAAAATCTCCCGGATTGACCGCCGCTCCGGCCATTGCGGTTTACGCAGCTGAGCTTTTGCAGAATGAGGGGCTGGCTCTCAGCAGAAAATCCGACTGGATCGGAACGCGGAAAAAAGTCCGCTTTTCGGAACTTTCGGTCGAAGAAAAAAACAGGCTGATCTCGGAAAATCCGGCTTACGGCAGAGTGATCTGCAGGTGTGAAACCGTCACCGAAGGTGAGATCATCGACGCTTTGCACAGCCCGATCCCCGCCCGCTCCATTGATGGCGTAAAGCGACGTACAGGCAGCGGAATGGGACGATGCCAGGGCGGCTTCTGCGGCCCCCGCATCCTGGAGATCATGTCCCGTGAGCTGGGCATCGATCCTTCTGAGATCATTCAGGACCGCGAAGGCAGCTATATACTTACAGGCCAGACAAAAAAGGAGAGATGTTGAATGCATGACCTAATTGTGATCGGCGGAGGTCCCGCAGGACTGGCAGCGGCATTAAGCGCCTGGGAAAACGGTATAAGAGATATAGTCATAGTTGAGCGGGACAAGGAACTGGGTGGGATACTGAATCAATGTATCCACAACGGTTTTGGACTACACTATTTTAAAGAAGAGCTGACAGGTCCCGAATATGCTTCCCGGTTTATTGATATGCTTAATGACACTTCTGTAAAAGTCAAGCTTGATACCATGGTACTGGAGCTTACACCTGACAAAGAGTTACATATCGTTAGTTCTGCGTCAGGGTATGAGATCCTGAAAGCGAAAGCCGTTATTCTCGCCATGGGCTGCAGGGAGCGTACACGAGGAGCCATCGGGATCCCCGGAACACGTCCTTCGGGCATCTTTACTGCCGGCGCGGCACAGCGCTATGTCAACATGGAGGGTTACCTTGTCGGCAAGAAGGTCGTCATCCTGGGTTCGGGAGATATCGGCCTGATAATGGCACGACGCCTGACACTCGAAGGAGCTGAAGTCCTGGCATGCGTAGAGATCATGCCCTATCCCGGAGGACTTACCCGAAACATCGTGCAGTGCCTGCAGGACTTCAACATTCCGCTATACCTGTCCCATACGATAACGAAAATACACGGTTCTCCCCGGGTCGAAGGTGTGACGATAGCAAAAGTTGACGGGCAGCGCAAACCTGTTCCCGGTACGGAGCAGTACCTGGAATGTGATACTGTCCTGCTTTCCGTCGGTTTGATCCCGGAAAACGAGCTTTCCAGGAAGGCAGGGATCGAGATCGACAGACGTACCGGGGGGCCAGTCGTTTATGAAAACCTCGAGACAAGCGTAGAAGGGATATTCGCCTGCGGAAACGTGGTGCACGTCCATGACCTGGTCGACTATGTGACAAACGAAAGCCTGAAAGCGGGCAAGTCCGCTGCCGAATATATACTTAACTTCAATGATCCGACCGGCAACTCAGTTTCGCCCGAACACTCGGATATATCAGATATCCGGCTTGTAAACGGGGTCGGGGTTTCTTACACGGTGCCGCAACTGATAAGGATACCAAAGAACCTGATGGTAAATAGCAGTTTGAGTATTAGCGATCCTGATATTGAATTATCAGATCAGTTGCAGGATGTTGAAGTTTTTTTCCGGGTAAACCGCAAATTTGGCAGGAGCCGCATCGGTGTGAGTTTGGCCGGCAATGAGCTGGCGCGATTCAGGAGGGAAAGACTCGCGCCGGGTGAGATGGAAAAAATCCGGCTTCCAAAGAGCTTGCTTATGAAATGCCTGCAATTGGGCCTTTCCGAGATCGAAATATATGCTGTTGATGAAATGACCGGTCAGGCATCTGCAGATAACGCAAACGAAACCAAAATAACCGCGGTTTCCCAGGACAGTGCCCGCCGGATCCAAATCATCAGACAGGATCGCTAAAGTCTCATCTGCAGCAGGAGGTAGCATATGACCGAACTGATATGCATCGTATGTCCCAGGGGCTGCCACCTTCAGGTGGACCCGGAGAACGGCTGCCGTGTCCGGGGCAATCAATGTCCCCGCGGAGAAACATATGGCCGTGACGAGTTAATAAACCCGACGCGCATGATAACCTCTACCGTGAGAATAAAGGGGGCTATGTACCCCCGGTGTCCAGTGAAAACAAGTGCACCTATCCCAAAGCACCTTATATCTGAAGCAATGAAGGCTCTGGACGGTATAACTCTCAATGCCCCGGTAAAATGCGGACAAGTCGTGGTAGAGAATGTATGCGGTACGGGTGTCAGCTTCATAACCACCCGTGATATGCAGCAATTGTAAAAAACTGTCAGAAAGATGACCCAAGCCTTTGGGCAGGGGCCCAGGCAACCATGCATTGATAGACTGATCATATGAAAACAACACTGCTTCTTGCCATAAAAAAATGGCAAGAAGCTATTGTTTTCATGAAAACCAATGAAAACTATTGAATGGCCATTTATATTGTGATAAAATCAGTTTAGATATGGGCTTTAATGTTATGAATTTTCTGTTATGACGGAGGATGTTTATGAAGAGATATGAGTGCGATATCGCCGTTATCGCAGCCGGGCCAGCCGGTCTAGCCGCGGCCATCACCGCTGCCGAAAAAGGTGCGAATGTTATAGTTCTGGAAAAATCAAACACTACGGGCGGTGCCGCGAACATGGGAATGGGACCGCTGGGTGTCGAAACCGAAATACAGCGGGACAACCTGATCAGCATCACAAAGGAAGAAGCCTTCCGCAAATTTATGGACTATACGCACTGGCGCACAGATGCCCGTCTGGTCCGCGAGTATATCTGGAAATCGGCCGATACTATAAAATGGCTCCAGGATATGGGTGTTGAGTTCCTCGGCGCATACCGTTATTTTCCACAGTCTGAAGCCACCTGGCACATCGTGAAATCCGAGTCGGGAATGGGCCCGAGAGCCGCTTCGGCAATGATGAAAGTCATGACGAACCGGGCAAAGGAACTCGGAGTAGAGATCCTTCTTGAAACACCCGCAAAAAGGCTTGAAAAGAACGAGGAAGGGCGCATCGTCGGAGTCCATGCGGTGGATAAGAACGGCGAGGAAGTCTATGTCGACTGCTGTGCGGCAGTTATCGCTACGGGCGGTTTCGGCGACAACCCGGAGATGATAAAAGAATATACCCAATATGAATGGGGAAAGAACATGTTCTCATTCCGCATCCCGGGGATCGTTGGTGACGGGATCAGGATGGCCTGGGAAGCCGGAGCAGCCCGCACGGAAATGAACATGGAAGTTTCATACCACACTCCGTCGACGATCGAATACTCCTGCCTCACCCGCGTCCACATGCAGCCGAACCTCGTGGTCAACCTGCAGGGCGAACGTTTCATGAACGAAGAGATCATGGCAAATACGACTTTTTGCTCAAATGCGTTAGCCGCCCAGAAAAACGGAGTCGCCTTCTCGATAATCGACGACAGCATAAAGCAATACTTCCGCCGCAACGGCCTGCACACCGTAAGTCTCGTCAACCCCAATGCCTCAGCCAGGGACTATGACAAAGACGTAAAACTCGCGATCGAAAAGGGAGATCCGTATTTCTTCGTGGCCGATTCATTGGAAGAGCTTGCGGATAAAATGGGAGTGGACAAGGAAAACTTCCTCAGGACGGTAGAAGAGTATAACAGGTATTGCGAAACCAGGGACGAACTGTTCTGCAAGAACCATCGCTACATGCAGCCCCTTGTCGGGCCCAAATTCTATGCCCTCCAGATCTGCCCGGGCGGATACGGCACTCTTGGCGGCATCAAAATAAACTACAAAACCGAAGTAGTCAACGCTGATTATGCGCCGATCCCGGGTCTCTATGGAGCCGGAACCGACGTCTGCTCAATATACGGTGACTCGTATGTGTTCATCCTCCCGGGCAACACGATGGGATTTGCCCTCAATTCGGGAAGGATAGCAGGCGAGAATGCAGTCTCATACGTAGCCGGACTGTTCAGCGAAGAAGAATGATATATGGCTACATTTCAAATCGACAGCAGGGATAAGTGTTAATGATAAAGATCACTATCGATAATAAGATCATAGCCGCAAAAGAAGGCCAGTCGGTCCTGTCCGCCGCTCTGGAAGCAGGAGTATATATCCCCCATCTCTGCCATCACCCTTCACTTCCCGACATCGGGGAGTGCAAGCTCTGCATAGTCGAGATAGAGGGCAGGGATGGCATACATACATCCTGTACTACCCCCGCAGAAGACGGGATGGTCATCCGGACCCGCAGCGAGCGCATCGACAGCCTGAGAAAACTATCCATGGAACTGATGCTCGCAGGCCATCCTTCCGAATGTACTGCCTGCCCGAAATACGGCCAATGCGAATTCCAGTCCCTTATACAATACATCGGCGTCAGCGACACAAGGCTTCGCAAAGTTCCCTCAAACAACCTTTACACGGAAGAAAACCCGCTCTTCGTAAGGGACCTGGGCCGCTGTGTCCTCTGCGGGCGCTGCGTAAGGGCATGCGAAGACGTGCGCGGAGTCGGCGTCCTCGGATTCAAAACCAGAGACGGCCGAACTGAAATTTCGATCCGAAACGGAGGGCTTCTTGCCGACGGTGACTGCAGGTTCTGCGGGGCGTGCGTGGAGGTGTGCCCGACCGGCGCACTTCATGACAAAAACGAGCTTCTCAGAAGCTACGGTACTAAAGAGTCCGCATTGGTCCCATGTCGGAGCAAATGCCCGGCACATACCGATGTTCCAAGATATGTCGCATATGTCCGTGAAGGCGACTTCTCCGAAGCCCTCGCGGTAATTCGCGAAAAGGCACCGTTTCCCCATACTCTCAGCCTTGTATGCATGCGTTTTTGCGAAGACGCATGCCGCCGCGGATGTGTCAACGAAGCGATAAGCATCCGGGATATCAAACGCATTGCCGCGGAAAACGGGACCGATCTGTGGAAGTCGAGAGCAAAATCTTCCCCTTCCACCGGCAGGAAAGTATCCGTCATCGGCTCGGGACCGGCAGGATTAACGGCCGCGTACTACCTGGCACGCAAAGGCCACACCGTGGACGTATATGAAAAACTTCCCAAAGCCGGCGGTATGCTCAGATATGGGATACCGGGCTATCGCCTTCCGGAAGAGGTGTTTGAGAGCGAGATCGAAGACATACTTCAGGCCGGTGTCAGGCTTCATGTAAACAGCCCGAAAACCCCGCAGGAGCTGCTCAATGAAGGAACAGATGCTGTACTTGTGGCTGTAGGCGCGCATAAGGGGATCAGGCTCCCCATTGAAGGGAACGATCTCCCAAATACATATACCGCAGTTGAATATCTGCGCAATGCTGCCCTCGGAAGTATAACCGGGCTTGGCGACAGCGTACTCATACTTGGCGGTGGAAACGTCGCTTTTGACGTTGCAGGTGTCGCTCACAGAAACGGTATAAAGCGAATAATGATGGCATGCCTGGAGCCCAGGGACGCTATGACGGCAGGCAAAGAGGAAATCGAAGAGGGGCTCGGATACGGCCTTGAATTATATAACGGCAAGACATTTTTGAGAGTAGTCCAAAACGAAGAAGGTAAACTCTCCGTCTTGTGTCGTGATGTGGCAGAGCTCTCGGTCGATGATTCGGGCAGGATGAATATAGTGCCCGTTCCGGATTCTGACCAATGGCTGACCGCAGACAGCGTTATCTTCGCAGTGGGACAAAAGCCTGAGCTGGAAGGCTTCGAACTGGAGCAGAACAGAGGTCTGCTGGTCGTAAACGGCCATAGGTCATCTGTCGAAAAAGTTTTTGCCTGCGGAGACTCCGTTACCGGTACCTTGTCTATTATCCATGCCATCGCTTCCGGCAGGGAGGCGGCTTCCGCCATAGATCTTTCTCGGCGGGGATGGTGATATATCCGAGCAGCTGGCGAAGCAGGAATCCACGTCCCCATGGCTGGGGCGTACACCCGGGTTCGCATACAAAGAACGGATCGGCTGCCTGACTTGCGATAACGCTGCCGACGAAGCCGATCGATGCCTGCGCTGCCATCTGCGTCTTCAAATCGAGCAGCCAAAATTATGGAACGCTTTTTCGGAAAGCCAGGTGAAAGACAATGCAATGTAACAAAATGATATCAAATATAAACGGCATTGGATTCCCCTACTCCGGTGAGCGCGACAGGTGTTCAGTAGATTATGTTTTCAGACTGCTCGATCAGTTGAGGAACACCCTTTGCGGAAAAGGCGTCTTCTGCCGCGACGCCGCTTCGCAGCTGTACAGTATAGTCGGCAGTATCCGCGGCGGAGAAGGAAAGAGCGGGGATGTGGGCCTGATCAGGGAAATATGCCAGGCTTCCCTGCAGCTTGCCGACTGTGAGATGACAAGGGAGGCAGTCAAGGAGATCCTCTCGCTTCTCGATACCGACGGGGAAAACTGGGATGCTCACATCACACGCCGACGCTGCCCTTCACTGAGTTGTGAGAGCCTCACGATTTTCTACATCGACCCGGCAGTTTGCGACGGATGCGGCAAATGCACGGACATATGCCCTGAAAGTGCGATCGACGGCTCCCCCGCCCTGATCCACGTCATAGATCGGGAAGTGTGCACGAGATGCGCGGCATGCGAACCCGTATGCCCTGTTTCCGCCATAAAAAGAGCCGATGTCGCCGGCGTCCCTCCAAAGACTCCGGATGCGCCTGTCCCTGTAGGCTCATTTAAGGCCGAACCTGTCAGGAAGGGACTTCGCAAAGGCCTTAGGCCATAAGATGCCAATGATACAAGTCAATCATATGAAATGAGGTATATACGATGGAAGAACGCCATGAAATCGTCAAAGCAATAATCGAACGCACCGCAAAGCTGACCGGCCGTGATCCGGCGGAGCTGAATGAAGATACGGAGTTTGCCGGGCTGGATATGAAAAGCGTCAACTATTCGCAGCTGATCGTTTACCTTGAAGATGAGGTCGACGTTGAGATTTCATACATGGCTTTCCGCAAGAATGCCACTATCGGCCAGGCAGCCGACTACATCATGTCACTTATCGGCTGAACGGCATGATTTTCGGAATAGGTGTCGATATTATAGCGGTTTCTCGCATCAGCGTCCTTGAAAAGACGGAGGACCCTTTTTTCTCCTCCGTCTTTACACATAGGGAGCGTGAGGAAGCCGCTTCTCAAAAAGATCCGGTCGCCTATTATGCGGGACGCTTCGCAGCAAAAGAAGCGGTGTACAAAAGCCTTCGCCTTCACGGGGATGCCCGTTTCAACGAAATCGAAGTGCTCGCCGGACGTTCCGGCGCTCCGGAAGCGCA
Source organism: Clostridiales bacterium (assembly GCA_012521525.1). Classification (GTDB taxonomy): domain Bacteria; phylum Bacillota; class Clostridia; order Oscillospirales; family JAAYOS01; genus JAAYOS01. The sequence goes on from JAAYMG010000250.1 coordinate 8,637, forward strand.
TCTATCCGGAGCGCTGCTTGAGCATGCAAAAAAACAAGGCATCAGCCAGATACACATTTCGATCTCACATGAGACAGACTATGCAATATCATACGCAATCGCCGAAACGGGGGATCAACCATGACATTTACCGAGACACTGCTCAAAAAAGCGCTTCTAAGCCCGAAAAGCATCGTCCTTCCTGAAGCATCAGAAGAGAAAATCCTCCTGGCTGCCAGAAAAGTTGCGGACCTTGGCGCCGCCCGTCCCATACTGCTTGGCAACCCGGATGAGATATCAGCCTCGGCAAACGGTGCGGGCGTTTCTCTGGAAGGTATCGAAGTAGTCGATTCCGGTGATGAAGCATTTAAAACCGAACTAATAGGAAAATTACTTGAAGTATGCGGCGATTTCAGCGAAAAAGCCCTGAACAGGAAGTTCCGCGACCCCTTGAATGTCGCCGCGGCAATGGTCAGGACCGGTTACGCGGACTGCCTCGGCGCAGGCCTTACCTGTTCCACCGGAGAAGTTATCCTGACAGCCCAGCTCATGATCGGGATGCATGAAGGCATAAACACCGTGTCAAGTATCGGAATAGCCGAGTTTCCCAACTTCAACGGTCCTGAGGGAAACCTGCTTTGCCTTACAGATTGTGCGGTAAATATGAGGCCAAGTCCGGAAGAACTGGCAGACATAGCGATAACTTCTGCACAGACCGTCCGCACCCTTCTGGGCTGGGAACCGAGAGTCGCAATGCTTTCCTTCTCAACCAGGGGGTCAAGCGAACACGAAGACGTGGAAAAAGTCCGGAAGGCTGTAGAAATTGCCAGATCCCGCAAGCCCGACCTGTTGATCGACGGCGAGTTTCAGCTGGATGCCGCCATCATTCCCGAAGTGGCAAGAAAAAAAGTCCGTGATCACTCACCCGTGGCCGGCCGCGCAAACATCATAGTGTTTCCCGACCTTGGCGCCGGCAACATCGGCGTAAAGATGGCTCAGATCTTTGGCGGTGCTGTTGCCCACGGGCCTCTCCTCCAGGGATTTGCAAAGCCCGTGACCGATTTTTCCCGGTCGGCACCCGTGGAAGAAATAGCAGGTAACCTCGTGATGCTCTCGGTTTACGCGCAAAACATGCAGTAAAACAAGTAAAAGGACTGTTTACTGGTCTATAAATAACCCATCGATACATTTCGATATCAGTCGATACGTTGCAATATTAATAAATGCCTATAAACCAGGATATCTGTCCTTACATATACGAAAAAAAACCAAACTATTAAGTACCGGTTCAGGATGATATGACTATGGAAAAGATATATAAAATATTCACGATAAATCCCGGCTCCACCTCAACGAAGATCGCCCTCTTCGAAAACGACAGAAAGGTGTTCGGCGTCACGCTGGATCATGATGCATCCGAACTTGCCGGTTTTGCCAGCCTCAGCGAACAGCTCCCGTATCGCCGCGAAAAAATCCTTCGGGCCCTTGCGGAGCAGGAGCTCACGCTTGAAAAAACAGACGCCTTTGTCGGACGCGGAGGCGGCCTTGCCCCGCTGGTCAGCGGAACTTATATCATCAACGATATATTGCTGAAACACGCAAGGGAATGTTTCGCGGGCGTGCATCCGGCGACTCTGGGCGCGCAGCTTGCGGCTTCCTTCGCGGAAGAATTCGGAGGCAGCCGATATGTCGTGAACCCGCCCGATGTCGACGAATTCTGCGAGCTTGCCAGGATAACGGGTATCAGGGGCGTGTACCGTGAAAGCCGCATCCACGCCCTAAACCAGAAAGAAATCGCCATCAGGTACGCCTCAGGCACAGGTAAGAGATATGAAGACCTGAACCTTATCGTCGCCCACATCGGAGGAGGGATATCCGTTACCGCGCATAAAAAGGGCAGGATGATCGACTCCAACGATATCCTGAACGGAGACGGGCCTTTCGCGCCGACACGCTGCGGCTCGATACCGGTAAGTGCGCTGCTGAAATTGGATCCGGCAGAAGTGAAGCCGAAGATAACAAAAACCGGAGGTCTGGTCGATCATCTCGGGACATCCGATACGAGGGAAGTCAAACGCCGCATCGAGGCGGGTGATAAATACGCAAAGCTCATATATGACGCAATGATCTACCAGATCGCAAAAGAGATCGGCTCCATGGCTGCGGTTCTGCGCGGTGAGATAGACGCCATAATATTTACCGGCGGG
>JAAYMG010000251.1 GCA_012521525.1 Clostridiales bacterium
CAAAAACTCGTTTTCTTCCGTTATTTCCCTGCACTCGACTCTTACCCGGTAGGGCTTGATCTCGCTCATATTCTTCAGGCCTTCAAAGAAATACGCGAGGTACCCGACTGCGTTTTTTGCCTGCTGGGCAGTGGCATAAGATACCTTTGTAAAAGCGCCGAAGGAAGCAACGTAGGTAAAGTATGACCTGTTGTTGAAAAGCCCGATGTCATGCGGGCATGCCCTGCCGTTTATTGCGATGCCTACAGCCTTTTTTATGTTCCTGGGAAGACCCAAACTTGCGGCCAGATCATTTGCGGTACCTGTAGGGATATATGCTATCGGAATACGCTTCTGCGATTTCATCATGCCGGTTATCGTTTCATTTAGTGTGCCGTCTCCGCCGCAGCACAGTACCATATCATAATACCGGTCTAAACTTGCGGCGTATTCAGTAGCGTCCCCCCTCTTTGTGGTGGAAAGCACAGTAGTTTCATAACCGTTCTCGGTCAGAAGGTGGACGATATCGAATAAACCTGCGCGCGATTTCATTCTTCCTGCATAAGGATTTATTATCAGGAGTGCCTTTTTTCTTTGTGTTATTTCCATCCCGTACGATTCCCCATTTGATAAAATGATAGGATATACACAACCTGAGTACGATCTGGTATATATCATACGCCAATTATACGGAGTAATCAAGTGGCAGTTGGAATATTCTGCATGCCCGGATCCGCCTTTATTATAATGATTGACTCTCTGCTGGCAAATTTAACAATACCCGATGGAACTTTTTTCAGAAATCGGTGTCAATATGGGTGAAACTCAATTGACGTCAGTTTGAGGCAAATACCAATAGGAGTTGATTTGTATGAAAAGGATCGTGATCGCATTTCTGTTGATGTTTGCGATTTCGGTGAATTTCATGGGTGCTTCGGCACTCTACAGCGAAGATCTTAACGGCCACTGGGCAGCAGATGTCATTACGGTAAGCGAGTTTGCACAAGTACTGTATGAAGACGAAGATTTTCATTCAAACAAGGCAATCACGCGCATCGAGTTTGCCCGTCTGATCCACGAGGCATTGGACATCAATATAAACTACTTCAGGGCTCCCGATATACAGGAGATCTTCAGCGATGTTTCAAACGATGAAGCAGGCGCAATGGAACTTTATGACCTCGTTACCACCGGCATCGTTAAAGACAAGGAACTTTTCAGACCACATGATATCCTTCGCAGGGATGAAATGATCCACTATGTGATGAATGCGGTCAGGTACGCGACGGACGGCAATTATTTCGTCATCCTTATGATGCCCGAACCCTTTGACGATGAGGACCTGATGATCAAGGAATATAAGAATGATGTGACCGAAGCAGTTTTGCTCGGCATCATCAAGGGGCGGGGCAATAACATGCTTTATCCGGCGCACGCCACAACAAGAGCAGAAGCAGTGGTCGCGATCAGCAGGATGCTGGACGCTGTCAGAAGATTCGCCGCAGTTGACGTATCGGCGGAAGCTATCCCGGGCAAAGACAGCATCGAAATGAAGCTGACCATCGTTAACAACACCAAAAAGCCAGTCACTATCAACCACTCTTCCGGTCAGCAATTCGACTTCCAGCTGCTTGACGATGAGTTCAATGTCCTGTACACCTGGTCCGCTGACAAGTTGTTCTCCATGATGCTTTCCGAAACCGTGATAGATGTCGGAGACTCCGTGGAATTCAGCGCGACTCTTGACGGAGATCAATATGCATCGATCAAGGACAGGATCTATCTGCTGAAAGGTTTCATCAAAGGAACCTCAGAATCATTTGAAATAAGGGAATTTGGGTACGAATATTTCATAGTCAGGTAGACTTAGTGTAAAGATAATGGGAGACAGGCTCATGCCGTCTCCCTGTCTCATTTTATGGAAATAATGTTGACAAACAAGACTTTTTTAGGTACGATCAATTAACTGATAAAGACACTAGAGAAGCTAAAGAATCAACGGTCGGATTGGATTGGAAGCCAATGCGACCGCATGGATCGAAATCAATATCAGTCAATATGAAGCGAGGTAGTATGCAATGGAAAAAGCGATCCTTAAAGTCGAAGGAATGTCCTGCTCCCACTGCGAAAAGGCAGTCAAGAATGCTGCCGGATCCATTGACGGAGTAAAATCTGTCGAAGTCGATCTGTCAGCAAAAACTGTCACTGTTGAGTATGATCCGAACGCAGCAAGCCTGGATGCCATTTGTGACGCAATCGAAGACCAGGGGTACGATGTTGAACGTCCGTGATCATTCAAACAGTCATGCTGTCATGTGACAGCTTTCACCCGTTACACAAATTCAACTGACTGAGGATGTTTCTCTGCAATTATCGAAAGGGCATCAGCGTCACCGCATACGACAAGATTTTGAACGATCTGCAGTATCGACGCCGGCACCATAGGTGTTACCGGTCCAAAAAGGGATTCGTATATGATCTCCGCTTTTTGCTTGCCGCTGACCACCATGATGACCTGTTTTGCCTGGACGATAGGCCTGATACCCATCGTGTAGGCCTGCCTGGGAACATCCTCTTCCCTTTCGAAAAATCTTGAATTGGCTTTTATTGTACTAAGGGTCAAATCGACTTTGCCGGTATCCATCCTGAAATATTTGTCTGGCTCATTGAATCCTATATGTCCGTTGTTCCCAATTCCCAGCAGTTGAAGGTCGATACCTCCAAGCGATTCGATAAGCCGGTCGTAAGCAGCGCATACAGCATCGGCATCATCATTCAGACCATCCGGAATATGTGTATTCTCTGGTTTTATGTCGATGTGACGGAAAAGTTTTTCGTTCATAAAATAAGCATAACTCTGCGGGTGATCCGCGGATAAGCCGCAGTATTCATCCAGGTTCACAGTTATGCAATCCTTGAATGACAGATACCCTTTTTTATGCCAGTCGATGAGATTATCATAAACGCCGACAGGTGTCGATCCTGTTGCAAGGCCCAAAACCGAATCAGGCTTTGTGTAAACCTGGGCAGCTATGAAACCGGCTGCCTTTTTGCTCATGATCTCATAATTTTCAGCCAGGATTATTCTCATTATGACTGATGCCTCCATACCGTGTTTGCGGGAATAATACGAGTTTCCCCGTCAATTGACAGTTGCCATATAAATGTATCATCAGTCATTAGATTTTTCAATAACATTAGACTTTTTTCGTATTTAATTTACAAAAAAATGTTTATCTGCCGGCTACCGACAGATAAACGACATTTACTTATCCTCACTTTTTCTGAGATTGTTGTGACTGCTCCGCATTTATTTCAAGTTTATATAGGACCCGCCTCCCGGTCATATCCATGTCCGTAAAGAGCAGGAACTTGCCATCCGGTGAAGCCACGGCATTTTCAACAGGCTTGGCATTGGGTTTTTCGGTCTCGAATTCCATGATCTTGCTTTCCGATGAGATGCCCTTCACCTCAAAGCGGCCGGTCCATTTGTTTTCTTCCGTCACTTCCTTATTCGTCATGTAATATGACACCCACTTGCCGTTCTTGTCAAACGCAAAGCCCTCTTTATCCAAAAGTGACTCGGTGATAAACTTCTTCTGACCGGTATTGGCGTCGATTATCCCGATCCCCTTGCCGCTGTCATTTCTGAAGAGGTAATCTCCGTTGACCAAAGGATATAGTGTAGCATCCTGTGCTTCCATATATGTTTTGCTCACGGTCCCGTCACGTGTAACAACACCGCAGTACAGGACTCCCTTAAATCCTACCACCTTATATCCGATCCTGTTTGCATCAAACCATTTCGGGAAGCGCGGCAACTCCATATCAAAAACTTTGCCTTCCCGTTTAGCGGCTACGATCCTTGTGGGATTCTGGAAGTCAAGATCCGACACGAACAAGCCTTCATCGGTGACATAGGCGATCGACTTGCCGTCCGGTGAAATATCCAGGCTGTTGTCCACGTTTGCCGGCCGCATTATTGCTTTCTTTACGGTATAGCTGGAACCGTCAAGGATCGCATATTCAGTGTTTTCTTTTGTCATCACGAAAAGGTCATCGTTGTCCAGTTTTTTCAGGACAGTCGTATTGTCAGGCAGTTTTACGACTTGCCTGGTCTCAAGGTCATAGATGAATGACCTGTGCTCCCCTATATCCTTCGGACAGGTGATCGATATCTTTCCCGGATCCAGGAATACCACATGGTTTATATCCAACTGAGCCGCTTCGATCGGCTCGATCATTACTTTCTTTGCATCGGAGATGTATTCGTGATTTTCGCTCTCCCCTTCGCCTTTGCTGCCTCCCTTGCTGTCAGACTTTTGGGATGATTGCTGCTTTTGCGATGAATCGCTTCCGCTTTCCTC
>JAAYMG010000252.1 GCA_012521525.1 Clostridiales bacterium
GCTCAAAATGCCCAGCAGCAGGAGCCATAAATAAAAAACCGAACCGTCATCAACCATATAAGCGGTGAATATATTTCAACGGGTAGTCGCTTATGCTGGTTTGGGGTGAGGTTTGGTTGTTTGCGATCATAAAGACCCGGTTCCGTGTAAAGACAAATCCCGTTGAACGCGTCCTGTGGCGTATATTCACGACACGCGGGATCGATTTTGAAGTAACAGATACATTCGGTGTCCGCACACTCGAATGTACAGTGGTTATAAACGCAAATGACAGCTATAAAAGGGCTTTGGCAAGGTGTGACAATGCGTTAAGACTTATTGCGGCTAATGGGATACGGACTGTGGTTACTGCTGAAGATTTCCCTATTTCCGAACTGGGAGATATATACGGACTTTCTCCTCCCGATATCAGGAAGCTTTGGAGGAGGACTGCGGGGAAAATCGCACTGTTCATATCCGGCAGCAGCCGCAATCCTTTGTCTGTTGCACTTCATGCCAACAGGATCAGCTCAGACCTGGATGGAGCAGTTCGGTATCTGTTGCCTCGAACGCGCCATCTGGCTGTCTTCTGCGCTGCCCAGGGAGATGCTTATGCCAGGCGTCTGCTGAAGGAGTTCGGGATTGCCGTTCAGACCACCGGCAACGCGGCTTTGACTGCGGATGTCCATCTCTTTTTCGATCCTCCTCCGGAACACCTGGAATTGAAGGATTCAGCAGTAGCCGTCAACCTGTTTCCCGGCAGCCATGAAGTTCTGTGGCCTTACCGTACTGTATCGAAGATCCAGTTCAGGTGGCCGGACGGACTGCCGAAGATGGAAGGCTTTTCGGGAAGCATGCTGCTTGCGGCTCTTAGCGAATCAGGCCTGGTCAGTTATGATAAACTGGATATTGAAAACGTGTGGTTTTCGGACGGGGGCGCATGAACGCCCTTTTTGGGGATCGGCAAAAACAGTGCCATAACAATGGGAAAGATTGCCGCTTTCTTGTTGACAAAGCACGTTGCAATCTTTATAATACCCTTAATCAAAATACAAAAGGCTTATCGCTTAAGAAAGGAGCTTTAATATGGCTCAAAAGGTCTACAAGCTCACAAGAGAACGCTACAACGAATTGGAAAATGAACTGCATTATGCAAAGACTGTCAGGGAGCGGGAGGTTGCCGAACAGATAAGGGAAGCCCGCTCATTTGGCGACTTGTCCGAAAACAGCGAATATGATGAGGCCAAAAATGAACAGGGAAAGCTCTATTCCCGCATCGCTGAAATAGAGGACGTGCTTGCCCATGCCATTATAATCGACGACATTTCGGATGACCTTGATACTGTCGGGACCGGATGCAAAGTGCTCATATCGGATCAGGCCAGCGGCAAGCAATACGAGTATCAAATCGTAGGTTCGCAGGAAGCAAATCCGATCCAGGGCAGGATCTCTGACGAGTCCCCGCTCGGTAAGGCATTGATGGGCGCAAAGGTCGGAGACGTCGTGGAGTACGAGGCTCCGGTCGGCATAATGCGTTATAAAATAGAATCTATCTCCAGGTAAGTCAGATCGGGGAGTAAATCCGAACAGCTATAGCGCTTTTTATGAAATGAGGTATAAAATTGCAGGAAGAAAACAGGACAGAAGTATTGGAGAACGAAGAACAGGAACTTTCCGAACTTTTGCAGATCAGAAGGGACAAACTGGCGGATCTCCGCAGGCAGGGGATAGATCCGTTCCTTGAAACCGTTTTCGACCAGACACACTGGTCGGAAGACATCAAGGAGAACTTTGAACAGCTGGAGGGCACTACAGTGCGCGTCGCCGGCCGCCTGATGTCAAAGCGCGGCATGGGCAAGGTCCTGTTCTGCGATCTGGCTGACAGGAAGGGCAAGATACAGCTTTACGCCCGCCTCGATGACATGGACGCCGACGAGTACGAACGCTTTACCAAATTCGATATTGCGGACATTGTAGGTGCCGAGGGCGAAGTATTTCGTACAAAACGCGGCGAGATATCGGTCAAGGTGAAGACCATAAAGCTGCTGGCCAAGTCGCTTCGTCCGCTGCCCGAGAAGTATCACGGACTTAAGGACACCGATCTTCGCTATCGCATGAGATATCTCGACCTGATAACGAATCCGGATGTCCGCAATACCTTTTATACGCGCTCGAAGATCATCAATACCCTGAGGAACTCCATGATTCGAAGAGGGTACCTCGAGGTCGAAACCCCTGTCCTGCACAACCATGCGACGAACGCCGCCGCAAGGCCTTTCAGGACCCACCACAACACACTTGACATAGATATGGTTCTGCGTGTGGAACTTGAGCTTCACCTCAAGCGCCTGATCGTGGGCGGGTTTGAACGCGTTTTTGAAATCGGCCGGATATTCAGGAATGAAGGGATGTCCCCAAAGCATAATCCTGAGTTCACCATGATGGAGATGTACGCGGCGTACACCGACTATCACGGTATGATGGAGCTGTGCGAAAGCCTGTATAGCGAAGTGGCCCAGGAGGTTCTCGGCAGCAACAAGCTTGTATACCAGGGTGTTGAAATCGACCTTTCCACACCGTGGCGCAGGATGACCATGATCGAAGCCGTGCGTGAGTACGCGGGGGTCGATTTCGATAAGATCCAGACGGATGAAGAAGCAAAAGCTGTCGCCGACGAACATGGGATCCACTATGAGGACGAACATAAGCGCGGAGATATCATCAACCTGTTTTTCGAGGAGTATGCGGAGGATAAGCTGATCCAGCCGACTTTCATATGCGATTATCCGATAGAAATATCTCCTCTTGCCAAGAAGACAAAGTATGACCCGCGCCTTACCGAGCGCTTCGAGTTGTTCATATACGGAAGGGAAATGGGCAATGCCTTTACAGAACTCAACGACCCCATAGACCAACGTGAGCGCTTTATAGAGCAGGCGATGAAGAAGTGCATCGAAGGCGAGTTTGAAATCGACGAGGACTTCGTTATGGCCATGGAGTATGGCATGCCTCCAACGGGAGGAATGGGACTTGGCGTTGACAGGATGGTCATGCTCTTCACCGACAGCCCGTCGATCCGGGACGTCCTGCTGTTCCCGACAATGAAGCCTCTCGGTTGATTTGGATACTGCATAAGGTGCTGCTTTTAAGAGTAATGTCACCATCAATGGCAGCACCGGTATAAATGTCGTTCAGATCAGAGTTGTTCAGATCAGAGTGGTTGAAACAGCGTAACATCTTAAGAAGACACATACCGTGTTTTCCGGGTGATGAGCGGTGAGTGAAAGGAGGCCGGCAAATGGAAAGCGGAAATGAGAAAACTAAGGTCCGCAAAGGTTTTGGATACTGGTTCAGGAATGTATTTCTATATCACTATCTGAAACCGACCATTTTAGGCATTATAGTTCTTATCATTGCCGCTTACATCATATATGACATCAAAAATGATGCTGTACCGGATTTTACTGTCGTCGTAGGCGGGATAGACATCCTGCGGGAAGAAGATATGGCCGAGATCAAGGCCATCATTGAAGACGAGGTCGGGGACGCTAACGGAGACGGGACAGTATTTGTGAACTTCAATATTTATACGGTCACGCTGGATAAGGCAGACGAGTATGGAAAGCAAAACCTGGAAGCGCTTGACCTGTCCATATTGGCTGACCCCGATCGTATCTTCTTTATACTTGACGAGGAACTGGTTCCCCGTTACGAGCCCGGTTTCTTCGAAAAACTTTCCGACTACGGTATTGCCGCGGACGAAGATCCCTTTTATAAGGTAAACGATCTGCCGGTGTTCAAGCGTCTTTTTGTAGTCGATACGAAATACTATATGTGCCTGAAAGGTATGAGGATCTCCGAAAAGGATGACCCTTCATACATGGAGAAATATGACCTGGCTGTGCGCGTCATGAAGCGCCTGATCGAGCAAGAGTGACCAATAAGCCTGACTGCGAGCAGGCCTCGACCCGGTATTCCGGCGGAGGGCCTGCTACATTTGAAGCTTTTTGAAATACCAAATAGTGGAAATGAGTGATCGAGCATGGAAACCCATCGGATAACAAGCAGACGTAACCCGGTGATCGTCGATGCCATAAAACTGCTTTCCGATACAGCGTACAGGAAGCAATCCGGCCTTATAGCGGCTGAGGGAACCAAACTGCTTTATGATGCCATGGAAAGCGGTGTGGAAGTCGAGATAGCAGTGGTGTCTGAAAACATAGAACAGGAACTGAAGGACTTTCGAA
>JAAYMG010000253.1 GCA_012521525.1 Clostridiales bacterium
ACCTGCTCAACGCAATGCTGGTACCTGCAGTCGAAGAGATCGGCATGAAGATTGTCGGCACCACTGTCCAGTTTGCTGAGTTGCTCGACAACTACTACCAGAGAGTCGACGAGCCTCATGTAAATATGTTCAACCTCGGAACCGGCTTCCAGCCCATCCAGTATCCTGAATACTACTACAACAAGGATCTGGCCACCTACGGTGGAAGCTACAACACCAACTTTATCGCCGATGATGAGCTCGACAGGCTTGCACACGAGATGGCAAGGACCGAGCCCGGCGACAGAGAGACCTTCTCGAAGAAGTGGCTCGAGTTCCAGAAGCGCTGGAACTACCTGCTGCCCGACATTCCGCTGTACTCCGACGACTACCACGTATTCTTCAGTGACAGACTACAGAACTACACTCCGTCTTCACTGTGGGGCTTCGAGTACGCGATTCTGAGAGCCTGGGTCAACGAATAATAGTACTCCTTATGGAGTGGCTATAGAGCTTATTAAGTAGCCAATGAAGAGATGATGAGGATAAGGGTGTACAACGCAAGAAAGAAGCTTGTATACCCTTTTTCCTCGTTAGATTCTGTTAACATTTTACCAATTTGGGAACATAAGACTTTTTTTCGTAAAGTTTCGCATAATTTGTGAGCCCCGCTACATGGACAAGGGGATGAGCAAAAATAAACTTGACCCGATGGAGTCTGGAGTATCTCTGCTTCCATACTCTGCAAAACACTAAGGGGTGAGTCAGCGTTGATAAGATATATACTTCGACGATTGCTTTATATTGTTTTTGTATTTTTTATTCTATCTATTTTGATGTTTGTTATTTATAAAAGCCTGCCTGGAGACCCCGCTCGCATGATGCTAGAGGGGAGCAGAGAGACGATGGATCCGGAGTTATACGACCGGATGTACCAGGACATGCGGGAACAGCTGGGGCTGGACAAGCCCATATATGTCCAGTACTTCTCCTGGATGAGCAATCTGCTCCGCGGAGAGTTCGGGGTTTCCAGCGTTTATAAGCAGAAAGTAATCAATGTAATCAAAACTCCGATGATGAGTACGATTCGTTTAAATATAGTTTCATTGGTTATCGTGTTTTTGATTACGATCCCCCTCGGTATCGCTACGGCCGTACGTAAGGGATCAGTGTTCGACAACGTCGTTCAGGTCCTTACGATAATCGGCTATAGCCTGCCTGGATTTATCATAGCGATATTGTTCATATTCGTTTTCGCGGTCAAGTTGAGGCTTTTCCCGATAAGCGGTGTCAGCACCCCCGGTGTTGAACTTACGGGATGGGCTTATCATCTTGACAGGGCTTACTACATGGTCCTTCCCATAACAGTCATGGTTTTCAGCAGCCTGGCAGGTATCGTACGCTATGTACGTGCGACCATGATAGACACACTGACGATGGACTATATACGCACCGCCCGCGCCAAAGGACTTCGCGAGAAGGTCGTCATCTACTCGCACGCCTTCAGGAACGCCATGATCCCGTTCATGACCATCCTTATAAGCTGGTTCGTAAGCATATTCAGCGGCTCGGTCGTTATAGAGAACATCTTCCTCTACAACGGAATGGGAAGAATCATGTTCCAGTCGCTTATGCAGCAGGACTTCATGGTGGTCCTTGCGATGCAGATGTTTTACGTAATACTATCGCTTACCGGTTACCTGATCATGGACCTTGCGTATGTTCTGGTTGACCCGCGCGTCAAACTGTCGTAGGAGGTACCGATATGTCTTCAAAAGAGAACAGAAAAAAGAATAATAACGGCTCCTCCTTTAAGGAAATGCTCCGAAGGATGTTCGGACTTGGGCCGAAGCACGAGCTCTCCATCCTCGAAGAGGAACAGATGCAGAGCCCCATGCGCACCGTCCTGAAAAACTTTTTCGCCAAGCGCCTTGCGATCGTGGGCATGGTCGTGTTCGCGATAATATTGCTGACCTGCTTTATCGGATCGGCGGTATTCCCGCTGGACAGAAACTATCAGGACGCAACGCAGCAGAATATCAGGCCCGGATTCAACTTCATGAGCGTACCCGGCGCGCTGAAAAACAACGCCAGTCAAATCGACGCCGGATCGACTTTCGGCGCGGGGATAGACAATAACGGGTCCCTGTACCTTTGGGGCACGCTGTCCAACAAGCTGAAGGCGATGCCGAGGGGTATGGGCAAGATCGCCCAGGTTTCATGCGGCCTTGACCACATACTCGTGCTGACAGAAGACAATAAATTGTACACCTGGGGTTATGACCGCCTCAATCTCGACAAGATACCCGAGGAAGCACAGGACGCGGACATAGTCCAGATCGAAGCCGGACATCAGATTTCGGTCGCCCTTGACTCCGAAGGCAGGGTATATATCTGGGGAAACCAGAATATCATAAGCATTTCACCCGGGAAATACCAGGGCACTATCGAGAAAATCACATTGAATACAACGACAGCTCTTGCCGTTACCAGGGACGGGCAAGTGGTCTGTATGACGAATAAAGAGACGCCCTTCAACGCGATACCCGATGAGGTGCAGGGCAAAGCGGTCGACGTGGTTTCGACCGACAAAACTGCAGCCGCCGTTACCGAGGACGGATATATATACCTCTGGGGATCGTTCCCCTACAATGAGGATAAGATCCCGGAAGGCGTGCAGGGCAACGTTAAGCAGCTGGTTGCCGGACGCGGGCACTTTACCGCACTTCTGAAAGACGGTACGGTCGTGTCATGGGGACAGAACAACCACGGACAGGCTAATGCTCCGGCTCTGAAGAATATTGAAAAGGTATTTACCAACTACTATCAGAACTACGCCGTTGACAGCAACGGTAATGTATATACCTGGGGTCTGAAAGGCTATCTGTTCGGAACAGACCAGTACGGCCGCGATGTATTCCGCCGTCTGCTGACAGGCGGAAGGATCACGCTGACGATCGGTGCCATTTCGGTCATCATTTCGGGGATCCTCGGTATCATCATAGGCGGATTCTCAGGCTACTACGGCGGAAAGGTGGACATGATCCTGATGCGTGCGGCGGAAATCGTCGGCGGTCTGCCATTCCTCCCGCTGGCAATGATATTGTCCTACCTGATAGGAAACAAGATACCTGAGACCGGGCGAATATTTATGATAATGATGATTCTTGGCGTCCTGAGCTGGCCCGGGATCGCGCGCCTTGTCCGAGCCCAGATGCTGTCCGCGCGCGAGCAGGAGTTCGTTACCGCGGCCAAAGCGCTGGGTATAAAAGAGGTAAAGATCATATTCAGGCACATACTGCCCAACGTCATAACGGTGGCGCTTGTCAACCTTACATTGAGCTTTGCGACGAGCATGCTCACGGAGTCCTCCCTGAGCTTCCTCGGCTTCGGTGTTACGGAGCCCAGCCCGACATGGGGCAACATGCTCACGGCAAGCATCAGCACAACAGTACTTCAGGATTACTGGTGGAGGTGGGTCTTCCCTGCCCTGTTCCTCAGTATAGCTACCATATGTATCAATGTAGTTGGCGACGCACTTAGGGATGCCGTCGATCCAAAAGCCGGCGAGAGATAAAGGAGGGATACGAAGTGGCTTTGTTGGAAATCAAAGATCTGCACACATATTTCAAAACGAAACGCGGTACGGTCAAAGCCGTCAATGGCGTATCCTACTCCGTTGAGCCCGGCAGGACCCTTGGCCTCGTCGGCGAGAGCGGATGCGGCAAATCGGTGTCCGCAATGAGCATATTGCGTCTGCTGGACGGAAACGGTTATATCCACAGCGGCGAAATCTGGTTCAACGGGCAGGACCTCACGAAGATTTCTATAAACGATATGTATAAGATCCGCGGAAACGAGATATCGGTCATCTTCCAGGAACCGATGACGAGTCTCAACCCCGTATTTACGATCGAAAAGCAAATATCCGAGTCGTTCATAATCCACCAGAACATGTCAAAAAAGCAGGCTGCGAAGGAAGCCGTCAGGATGCTTGCGGACGTACAGATCCCGAACCCTGAGGACGTCGTAAAGCAGTATCCTCACCAGCTCTCGGGCGGAATGCGTCAGCGCGTGATGATCGCCATGGCGCTCGCCTGCCGGCCGAGCCTTCTGATCGCGGATGAACCTACCACTGCACTTGACGTTACCATCCAGGCCCAGATCCTGAAGCTGATGAACGACCTGAAACGTGAAAAAGGTACATCCATCCTGTTCATTACCCATGACCTTGGCGTTATCAACCAGATGGCGGATGATGTCGCGGTCATGTACAGCGGGCAGATCGTTGAAATGGCGCCTGTCCGTACGATATTCACACCAAGCAAGTACTCACATCCATATACTGAAGGCCTGATGCTGTCCATCCCGCGTCTCGACACAAAGAAGGGCGAGAGGCTGGAGGCTATTCCGGGTCAGGTTCCCCATCCTTTGGACCTTCCGAAGGGATGCAAGTTCGCTCCAAGGTGCAAATACGCCACCGAGCGCTGCAGGAACGAGGAGCCCGAATTGGTCCATGTGACGGAGACCCAGCAGGTCCGCTGTTTCTACCCAGAAAAGGAGGAGCGCCAGCATGGAAGATAAAAAGGTATTGCTCCGGATACGCAATTTGAAACAGTATTTCCCGCTAAAGGGAAACAAGCTGGTCGTCAAGGCAAACGACGACATCACCCTCGACATTTACGAAGGCGAGACATTGGGCCTCGTCGGCGAGAGCGGATGCGGGAAATCCACATTAGGCCGCACCCTGCTGCAGCTTTACAGGCAGACCGACGGAAAGACCATGTACTACGGCAGGTCGATCGACTATATCGCTCCGAAGTACGTGCGCAAGACGTTTGAGAACCTGCCCAGGCTGCACAGGAAGATGAAAGAGCTTTATGAGCTGCAGGAGAAGATAGACAAGGAATACGATGCGCTTCTGGGATGGGACGGAGGTCAAGGCATGGCCAAGGACGAGATCCCGGAGGACCATCCCAATGCAAAGCAGCTTTACGCCAAGCGCAACGAGCTGGACAAGGCGAAGCGCGACGCCCATGAGGCATTCCTGAATATTGCACAGCTGATAGGCGGTTTCATAATAGCAGAGGACAACCTCAACGAGGTATCCAGGGTATTTCTTAAGAAATACGAAGTGATCGAAGAAAAGTGCAGGCTCCAGGAAGACCTGGAGGAAATCGAGCTCGAGCTGAGAGAGCTGAACGGAGATCTGGCGATTTTCAAGAGGGAAGGAAAATCAACTTCCGGACTGGAGAGCAAGATCGCGGACTTCGAGAAGAAAAAGGAAGCAAAGCTTCGCCAGATCGCTCAAAAGGACGAGGAGATAAAACTCAGGGAACAGGACATCGAGCAAATGCGCAAAAAGTATGCCGATAATCCGGAGTTCCAGAAATACGAGGCATACCGTGACGAGGGAATCGACCTTGCCCGCCTGACATATCCCGAAATGAGGAAGCTGAGAAAGGACCTGCAGCTGATATTCCAGGATCCTTACTCCTCCCTCAACCCGAGACTGACTGTAGGTCAGATCATCGGTGAAGGTCTTCTTGCGCACAAGTTCTTCAAGAAAGACAGCGAGAAGATGCAGGACTACATCATGAAAGTCATGGAGGACTGCGGACTGGCATCATATATGATCCACCGTTATCCGCACCAGTTCTCCGGCGGCCAAAGGCAGCGCATAGGTATTGCCCGCTCCCTTGCCCTGGATCCCAAGTTCGTCGTATGCGACGAAGCGGTCTCTGCGCTCGACGTATCGATCCAGTCACAGATCATAAACCTGCTGCAGGACCTCAAGGAGAAGGAAAACCTGACTTATATGTTCATTTCCCACGACTTGTCGGTAGTCAAATATATAAGCACCCGTATCGGAGTCATGTATTTGGGCAATATAGTGGAACTGGCGTCTTCCGACGAAATATTCCGCAATCCCAAGCATCCCTACACGGAAGCGCTTCTGTCGGCGATACCCACGACCGACGTGGACGATAAGCGGGAACCGATCCTGATCGAAGGCGACATTCCAAGCCCGATCAATCCTCCGAAGGGCTGCAAGTTCCATACGCGCTGCCGCTATGCGACCGAGATTTGCAAGCAGGTCGTTCCGGAGTTCATTGAAGTGGAGCCCGATCACTTTGTCGCCTGCCACCACATGCTCGAAAAGAGCCAGGTGTCGTTTGGGGCGTCCGACGAAAAATAACATGTCAGACATGTCAGAAGATTCGTCAGAATAACCTGTCACCTGTCGGGAAGCAACAGGCTGCAGCAAAAGGGATATGAGGTCAGCAAAGGCTGTAAGCGGTTCCCGATGCCGCCTTTAAGAAAGGAGAAGCTGACGGATGTTCAGAAAAAGATCTAAAAACTCCGACGGAGAGAACATGCCTTCAGAGCGCAACGAGGACGCGCCTGAGCTGGAAAAGGGCGATATACCCGCTATGCTGATTGCGGCTTTTACGGTCTTTTTGCCGGTCGCCATCATAGTGACGGGGATCATATTGGGCGTTCTCTGGTTATTCTTTTTCCGTTGATAAACATGGCAGGGGTATACAGTTTTCTGTTATCCCTGCCATTTTTCCTGTCCGGCAGGGGAAATACGGACAAGATGATGGTTCATAAAAGGACAACTATTGACAAATATGGTATAATGATTCTTGCGGTCGTTTACACAGTTTTAACAAACATCCGCTGAATTATGGTATAATTAGCTGAGTTTTGGAGTAACCGAATCCGAGCAATCAAAAATCTGGACTCGCGTCATACGCGTGGAGGGAATGCAATGATTGAAGTAAGCCACCTTACCAAGGTATACGGCGACAAAAGGGGCATAACTGACATCTCCTTTACCATCAACGAGGGGGAAATCGTCGGATTCCTGGGGCCCAACGGAGCCGGCAAGACCACGACCATGAACATCATCACAGGTTATCTGTCGGCAACTTCAGGAACGGCGAAAGTCGGCGGGATCGATGTTCTTGAAGACCCGATCGCCGCGAAGAAGAACATCGGCTATCTTCCCGAACATCCGCCCCTTTACCTGGACATGAAGGTTTCCGAGTACCTGAATTTTGTCTACGAACTCAAGAATGCGGATCTCCCCAGCAGGAAAAATCACATAGCAGAGATTTGTGAACTTGTCGGAATCGAGGAGGTCTACCAGAGGGTCATAAAAAACCTGTCGAAAGGATACAGGCAGCGCGTGGGACTGGCTCAGGCGCTGATCGGCAATCCCACTGTCCTCATACTGGACGAGCCGACCGTGGGACTCGACCCGAGGCAGATCGTTGAGATCCGCAACGTCATCAAGGAGCTGGGCAAACGCCGCACCGTCATACTTTCAACCCATATACTCCCGGAAGTCGAAGCCATATGCGAGAGAGTGCTTGTTATCAACAAGGGTGTCATAATCGCCGACGACGAGCCGCAAAACCTTGCAGGCAAGGTCGCCGGGGAGCATAAGCTGGCTGTGCGCATTGCCGGTCCGAAGAAGAATGTTTCACAGCTGCTGCGCTCTATTGACGGCATCCGCGAAGTGACTCCGCTTGCGGACAGGGAAAAAGGCGCAAGCGACTTCCTTGTTGAATCGCACCCGGCTATAGATGTTCGCAAGCCCATGTTCAACACTCTCGCAAAGGCAGGCTATCCCATCCTGATGATGCGTCCTCACGACATGTCGCTTGAAGACATTTTCATCTCGCTCACCGAGGAAACTGCAGATCCGGATGATTTGAAGGGGGTTCATCAATAATGCTCGCAATATTGAAAAGAGACTTACGTGGCTACTTTACCTCCCCTATCGGGTATGTATTCATAGCTGCATTCCTTGCCGTTTTGAACTCATATTTCTATATCAACAACATCCTTCAGGCCACATCGGATATCGCCAGCCTGTTTGGGTTTATCAGGTTCGTATTGATATTTACCGTACCCATCCTGACGATGAGGCTCTTCAGCGAGGAATATAAGCAGAAGACTGACCAGCTGCTGCTGACTTCTCCCAACGGCGTTTTCGGCATCGTGCTGGGAAAATTCCTTGCCGCTCTTGCGATGTTTTCTGTCGTCATACTCTTCTCGCTTCTCTACCTTGTGATAATTGCCGCCTACGGTCAGCCGAATGTCAGGCAGGTCCTTGCAAACTACATCGCGATATACTGTGTCGCTGCGGCATTCATATCGATGGGGCTGCTCCTCTCGTCACTGACGGAAAACCAGCTAATATCGGCTGTTCTTGCCCTTGCCGTTTTCCTCGGCCTTTATCTGCTCGATTACTCAGGCATCGGGCAAAACAACAGGATCATAAACAACTTCTTATACGCCATTTCGATGTTCCGCAGGTATGAGAATATCAGCCGCGGGGTGCTGGCAATCAACGACCTTGTCTATTATATCAGCGTCGCTGCCATCTTCCTGTTCCTCACTACCCGTGTCATCGAAAAGAAACGCTGGAGCTAAGGGGGAGCAACAGATATGAGACGTTTCGGGCTAAGCGGAAAGAAACTCAAATACGGCACTCTTACCGTTATATATACAGCCATATTCATTACTGCCGCTGTTATTTTGAATATTTTCGTATCCTATGCAACTAACAGGTTCGGTTTACGTATAGACCTCACCGACGAGAGGATATATGAGATATCTGATGAGACCAAGCGTTTTCTGCAAAATGACCTGAAAGAGGACATCCAGATAACGGTCCTGAGTTCGGAGAACGTTTACATCGACAACGCATCGTTCTCCCCTATCCGGGAGGTCATCCTCCGCTATATCGCCCTCTCTGACGGAAAAATCAGCGTAAGATATATCGACCCTTATGTGAACCCGGAAATCGTCGATAAGTATAGCGACCAGGGCACACCCAGATATCGTGATATCGTTATCGAAAGCGCAAAGCGATACAAGGTCCTGAATCCTGCCGACCTGTACGCTATCCGTACAAACTACGAGACACAGGAACAGTATATAACCGGACTTCAGGCGGAGCAGAAGCTTTCATCCGCGATCATGTACTGCATAATCGAAGAGCTCCCGCTTGCGCTCCGCGTACAGGGACACAGTGAGGTAAACCTTCCGGAGCTGAACTCACTGCTGATATCGGGCAACTACAAGATCGACACGATCAACCTTTCGCTTGAAGACATTCCCGATGAATGTTCGATGCTGATCATAGCAGCGCCAAGGACCGACTTTACCGCAGAAGAGATCGAGAAATTGGACGCCTACTTTGAGCGGAACGGAAATGCAATAGTGCTCTATGACCTGAATGTTCCCACCCTCCCCGTCTTCGAGCGGTTTATGGCAGACTGGGGCGTAAAATACGAGCAGGTACTTGTAGGTGACGAAAAGCAGTCGATAAGCGTCCCGACTACCC
>JAAYMG010000254.1 GCA_012521525.1 Clostridiales bacterium
AAGACGCGATGTGCCCTGTGTTATCCGTACATCGGAAGCGATCGGATATGAGTATTCCAGTCCGTCATTTCCGACCAGTGTAAGGCGGTTTCCCGTGATGTCCCAAACTATGCTTTTGATCGTTCCGCTCAGGTCTGCCTTCCTGGTTTTTGCGTCTATTTGAGTGATCACGCTGTTCTTGACAGTAATTTTTATAGTATCGCTGCTGTTGATCTTGTCGATCGAGCTCTGTTTATCGTCCCTCGTTATCGTGGGGAGGTTCTTGGGGTTCAGCTTTATTTCATTTCGTGTGCCGTCGGCGAGGGTCACTGTGAGTATTATCGGCGATCCCAGTCTGACGGACTCGACCTTGCCTTCCCTTACATATGTACCGTTAAAAGCATAGATCGAAGTTATCACATCATTCTTTATCAGCGCAGTGATATACGAGCCTACCTTAAGGGAAGTCAGCGCTGTTGTCGATCCTTCATAATCGGCACTTGTCAGGCCGCCAAGGTTATAGCCGGTCGTCACTGCCGTAAGAGGATCGGTCAAATAAATTTTGGGTGTCGATGTCATCGTGTCGACCGATTTTAAGGCTCCATACACGGCCTTGACGCTTGTGTCTATCTCAACGCTCTTCAGGGAGTCATCATCTTTCGACCACACAAGTGTCACAGGATACCCGTTGTATGCGGATGACAGCGTTCTGTCAGCTCCGTCTACCTTTATGTACGCAGAACCAGGTACGGTTACCCGTGTTGCAGTGCCGTCATAAGACTGCAGCAGTAAACTCCCCGGAGCTGCCTCCGCCAATATACCGTTCCTCCTGTACTCGGAAAACCTGGCAAGTCGGAGTGTGATATGATTATCTTCAAGATATGTAATCGCCCTGGACAGCATCGTTGCAATAACCGCCCGGGAAACCGACTGGTTCGGGTTGAACCTGTTGGCCGTGTCCCCGCTGACGACTTTTATAGTATACAGTATGTAGATGTGCGGCCGCCGTGTATAAGTTATGAACAGGTAGTCGTCAAACGGAAGCGTATAATCTGACAGGTTTAGTGCCTCGTCCTCAAGCTGCAGCGCCCGTACAAGGAAAACAGAAAGCAGCTCCTTTGAAATCGGTTTCCCAAGTTCACCCCTGGTTACATAACCGTTAAGATCGAGTTTCGTCACGATACCGGCTTCAAGACAGATCGCCAGCTCCGATATCGCCCATGTCATGCCCGTCCCGTTCAGCAACGCGGTCAAATAGCTGTTATTCTCACTCTCGAGCAGCTCCCTGCTCTCCTGGTCAATATCATACAATCTTGACAGCAATACCAGGGTCTCTATAAGAGTGATATTGTTGTCCGGCTTGAACGTACCGTCGGAATAACCGTTGAACAAACCCCTCTCGCTTATCTCGTCAATGTATGATTTTGCCCAGTGGCTCTGGGGCACATCGCTGAATTCGGCAGCTACAGCCGTTGGGATAACCGCGGCTGCTACCAGCAGGACAAGGACGAACGCGATGATCTTTTTCATTCCACAACCTCCGTTCCGCAATGCTTTCCACGTCTTTTATCAGGACTGCTTCCTATATCAGATTTATCGATCCGATATGTTTTTACAGCCGTTAATAGTATCTGATTGTCTTATTTGCAGGAAATCCTGAAAAATATGGTCTACAGGGCGCTGTCATTGAGTGATATTGAGTGATGCCGAAATATCAGGTCCGGATGTCAAAAGAACCGCTCTATTCTTCGCTGTTGATCACGGCAATTCCAAGTTCCTTCAGCTGTTCTTCCGTGACAGGACTCGGGCAATTGGTCATCGGTTCGGACGCGTTCTGCACCTTCGGGAACGGTATAACATCCCTCAGGGAATCGCAGCCTGCCATGAGCATGACTATACGGTCGAATCCGAATGCCAGTCCGCCGTGAGGCGGTGTCCCGTATTTGAACGCATTCAGCAGGTGTCCGAACCGGGCTTCCGCTTCTTCCCGGGAAAAGCCCAATATTTCAAACATCCTGTTTTGCATCTCACGTGTATATATACGTATCGATCCGCCTCCGAGTTCCGTGCCGTTCAGCACCATGTCATATGCCTTAGCGCGGCATTTTTCCGGCGCGGTATAAAACAGATCGATATCTTCATCCATAGGAGCGGTGAACGGATGGTGGCGCGCAACCAGCCTTCCTTCCTCTTCGCTGTACTCGAACAGCGGGAATTCCGTTACCCAAAGGAAGCGGAAATCATCCCTGCGGAGCAGGCCGAGCCGCTTTGCGACTTCTACGCGCAACGCGCCCAGCGATGTAAGGGTGATTTCGTCGTTTGCGTCCGCCACGACGAAGATGATATCTCCATCCTTCATCTCTGCCCTCTGGATGATCGCGGCGTTCTCCTCTTCGGTCAGGAACTTGCCGAATGAAGACGTAACAGCACCGTCCTGCTGTTTAAGCCAGGCCAGTCCCTTTGCCCTGTACGTCTTGACAAACTCGGAAAGCGAGTCGATCTCCTTGCGGGTCATCGTGGCCCCGGAATCGACCTTTATCAGGCGTACCGACCCGCCTTCCTGCACCGCCGATGAGAATACCTTGAATCCGCATTTACCGGCAATGTCGGATATGTCCCTTATCTCAAATCCAAAGCGCAAGTCAGGCTTGTCGCTGCCATAACGCTCCATCGCCTCCTTATAAGGCATGCGCCGGAAGGGTATTTCCACGTTCACTCCCAGGAGCTCGGCGAAAAGTTTCCGGATAAAGCGCTCATTTATAGAAATTATATCGTCGATGTCCACGAAAGACATTTCAAGGTCGATTTGGGTAAACTCCGGCTGCCGGTCCGCACGCAGGTCCTCGTCCCGGAAACAGCGGACGATCTGCATATACCTGTCGAATCCGGCCATCATCAGGATCTGCTTGTACTGCTGCGGAGACTGGGGCAGGGCGTAGAAGCTGCCCGGATGTACCCTCGACGGCACAAGGTAATCCCTTGCCCCTTCAGGAGTAGACTTTGTGAGCATGGGAGTTTCTATCTCGTAGAAACCCTCGGCCGAGAAAAAATTGCGCGTAAGCTGGGCAGCCCTGTGCCGCAGCTCAATATTTCTCTGCATCTCGGGCCTGCGCAGATCCAGGTAACGATATTTCAGCTTCAGCGCGTCGTTTGCCTTCAAACCGTCAACTATCTCGAACGGGGGAGTCTCCGCCCGGGAAAGTATCCTCAGTTCTTCGGTCAGTATTTCGATTTCTCCGGTCGGCATATCTTTATTTATCGCGCCTTCGCCCCTTGAGCGGACCGTTCCCCTTATGGCTACCACGTATTCCGACCTGAGTTCTCCTGCCTTGTCAAACAGGTCCTTACGGTACGCCTCGTCAAACGTGCACTGGACGATGCCGCTGCGGTCGCGCACGGTGACAAAAATCAATCCTCCGAGGTCTCTCCTGCGCTGGACCCAGCCGCATACGGAAACCTCCTTCCCGATGTCCGATGCTCTCAATGTCCCGCAATAATGCGTCCTCCTGAACCCTTTGAAACTCTCCACGGAAAATTACCTCCAAATCATACGCTTTCCGGACACCGTCCGGCGCGCACTAAAATCAAAATATTCACTGATGCTTCTCTTTTTCACGCGAATGCCCGGACTTCATTCGGACAAGTATCTATTCTTCCCTGGCCTTACGGATAAATTCCGCGATTTCCGCGGCATCCAGCGTGCACTCGTGTTCGGTTCCCTTCCTCATATCCCTCATGCGGATCTTCCCGGAAGCCGTTTCATCCGGTCCCATGACTATGGTGAATGCCGCATTTATCTTGGAAGCGTACTTCATCTGGGCCTTCAGGCTCCTGTCCATCAAATCATGTTCGACGGCGATCCCTAGTCCGCGCAGCTCAAGCGTGAGGTTTGCCGCAGCAGCCTTCACCCCTTCGTCGACGGATGCTATAAAAAGGTCGGGCCCCTCAACAGTATCGGGAAGCGATCCCGACTCCTTCATTGCCAATATCAGGCGTTCGATACCTGTACCAAAACCAAGACCGGGTGTAGGGACACCTCCAAGCTCCTCAACAAGGCGGTCATACCTGCCTCCCCCCAGTACGGTCCCCTGGGCTCCGATTCCGGTAGATACGAACTCAAATACAGTACGGGTATAGTAGTCCAGCCCGCGAACGATCCGTGGATTGACGGAGAATTCTACCCCCAGTCCTTCCAGGCCTTTTCTGACACCATCAAAATGATCGGAGCACTCAGGACACAGGTAGTCCAGAACGACAGGCGCTCCCGCCGCGATCCTTCCGCATGAGTCCTCCTTGCAGTCCAGGATGCGCATGGGATTGCGGTCATACCTCGACTTGCAGGTATCACAGAGCTCATTGAAGTTGTCCTTGAAGTAGTCTTTGAGCGCCCGGTTGAACGTCGCCCTGCATTGAGGACATCCTATCGAGTTGATTTCCAGTTTTACGCTGTTTATACCCAGCCTTTTCAGCAGCGTATCGCCCAGGGCGATCACTTCGACATCGGCCTGCGGGCCTGACGGTCCGAAGCACTCGATCCCGAACTGGTGGTGTTCCCTCAGCCTGCCCTTCTGAGGTTTCTCATATCTGAAATTAGAGACTATATAATAGACCTTGATGGGTAAGCCTGCCTGGATCAGAGAGTGCTCAATGATGGACCTCACTACCGACGCGGTGCCTTCGGGACGCAGCGTGATCGAGCGACCTTTTTTGTCCAGAAAGGTATACATCTCCTTTTGCACGATGTCGGTAGTGTCACCCACACCGCGCAAAAACAGCTCTGTATGCTCAAATGTAGGGAAACGTATTTCTTTAAAGCCAAAAAGACGGGATACCTCCCGCGCAGTGTTTTCGACAAAAAGCCAGGTCTTTACCTCGGAAGGCAGCACATCCTCGGTTCCCCTGGGCCGCGTTATGATCTGTGCCATAGATTTCCTCCCATAATATCTTAAAAGAGGTTGCCCCTGCCAAGACAACCCCTGATTTATAGCAATGCCGGATTAATCCTGTATTTACAGGGACAGGGAGTTGCCGGACCTTATATTTTTCCTCCAGTCAAGGTCTCCCCGTTCCAGACCGAGGATCAGCATTTCCGCGGTGGCCACATTCGTTGCCATTGGTACGTTGTTTATATCACATAGGCGCAGAAGGGTCATGACATCCCCATCCTGCGGAGTCGGAGACGACAGCGGGTCCCTGAAAAACAAAACCATATCGATCTCGTTGTAGGTTATACGTGCCCCGATCTGCTGATCTCCGCCCTGTTTGCCGGGCAGAAACCTCTGCACTTTCAGTCCGGTGGCTTCGGAAACCAGTTTGCCGGTCGTGCTGGTGGCACAGATCTCGT
Source organism: Clostridiales bacterium (assembly GCA_012521525.1). GTDB lineage: Bacteria > Bacillota > Clostridia > Oscillospirales > JAAYOS01 > JAAYOS01. The sequence goes on from JAAYMG010000254.1 coordinate 5,324, forward strand.
GTTTCGACAAGATCCCGGCATAGGCTATGCAAAACTGTACCATCAGTTCTTTCTTGCTATCATGCGCGATCAATGCGATCGTCATATCCATACCCCACTTTCAGTGAAACCAAATTTCACTGGTTTTTTATCCTCATCAGCGGAACGAACTCTCCGATCAATCTTCGCGCAATATTGTAATATGCTAGCGCTGCTCCGTTGCAGTTGTCAAGTATGATCGGCCGTTCAAGGTTGGCACTGATGATAACACGTTCGTCCTCAGGGACGATCCCAAGCAGTTGTGCTCTGGAAACATCTATTGCATCATCAATATTCGGGGATTGGGCCCTTGCGGCCAGCCTAGGCCTGACGCGGTTCACTATCAGCCCGATTTCTCCGACGCCGTAGAAGTCGAATCTTTCCACGGCACGCGCAGCATCCCGCAGGCTCGTCTTGTCAAGTGTCGTGACCACGATGGCCCTGCCGGCGGCTGATGCAGCCATCTTAAGCGATCTTCCCAGTCCTGCGGCACAGTCGACAAAACAGAAATCGTAAAGCTTTTTTGCCCGCTCCATCATACCTTCAAACGCCGCATCATATGACTCTTCGAGAGTATATGGAGCGTTCAGCAGGTGGAGGTTTTCCAAATCCCCGCAGCGTACGATCGCCTTTTCGAGTTCTGTGTCCCCCCGAAGTACGTCTCCAAAGTCAAGAGCAGTAGTGTCCGACATCCCAAGCAGGATGTCCAGGTTTCTCAAACCAATGTCGGCATCGACCGCGAGCACTTTATATCCCATTGCTGCAAGACATGTAGCCACTCCCGCAACGATGGAGGTTTTTCCCACGCCGCCTTTGCCGGAGCCGACAGCGATCGTCTCGCCCATCTGAAATCCCCCATTGGTTGATATACATTTTGAGTATAACAAATCCATTATCTGTTTTCAACAATTTATTAAATTATATCATTTATTTTTCCTCTTTCAACCTTTATGTGCATATAATGATTTTCAAATAATTATCGAATCAGTTGATCAGAGTGTTTTCCCTGTTCAAAGTCTCAAGGGCTTCATCGATCCTGAAATACGCATCGAATATGTCACGCGCTATGACGCCGATCCTTGAGCCCTTCCCGGCCCTTTCCACCACTACAGCCACCGCGATCTCAGGGTTATCGTACGGCGCAAACGCCACAAAGAGCCCGTTGGCCGAGCCCCGGCCAGTCTGAGCGGTCCCGGTTTTGCTTCCGACCTTGATCGGATATCCCGAAAAGACCGCGGAGGCCGAACCCCGTTCGGAAACAGCGAGCATTCCTTTCTTGACTATTTCAACCGTATCCCGGCTGACATCGATCCTGCCCGTGACTTCGGTATCTGTCTTGAAAAGTGTGTGCACATAGTCATAGCTTTTTACTTCCTTCAATATGTGCACCTTATTCCTTTGCCCTCCGTTGACGAGAGTCGCCACATAGTTTGCCATTTGAAGAGGCGTAAACAGGTTGTCGGACTGCCCTATTGCGGCCTGTATCGTGTCCGCCTGATACCAGGCTGCCCCTTTTGCTTTGCGGTTTTCGGGGCCTGCCAGATTGCCCGCCGCTTCACCCTCTAGTTCGATACCGGTCTTTTCTCCCAGTCCGAAGCCCCTGGCATAGTAATTTAATTTGTCAATGCCTGTCAGTCTCCCGACTTCAAAGAAGAAATAGTTGCACGATACCCTGAGCGCGTCGACCACATTTATGCTCCCGTGGGTCCTTTTAGATGTCAGATATATCTCACACTGGGGCGTATACGAAGGCGCGTAATACATGTATATCCCCTTGTCCAGGATTTTTGTGCTCTCGGTGATGATCCCTTCTTCCAGGGCCGATACCGCCGTTACCATTTTGAAAGTCGATCCCGGCTCATACATGCCCATCATTGCCCTGTTGTAAAGGGGATTTAGCGCGTCCTGGATCAGTTTGTTATAGTCCCTGTTGTATTTTGAAATGTCATATGTCGGGTATGAAGCGCTTGCCAGGACTTCACCCGTCCTGACGTCTATCACTACGGCAGCCCCTCCTCCTACGTCTGCCGATCCGAGCGAAGACCCCTCCTCGCCCAGCTTCCTGATTTCGTTGATCCTTGTCTCAAGTGCCCGTTCGGCAGCCTCCTGCAGGCGGATGTTTATCGTAAGGAGCACGTTGCTGCCTGCCTCCGGCTCCTTGGTATACATAACGTTTGTGACCTTGCCCAGGGTGTTGCGTTCCTCCACCCTCGTTCCGCTCTTCCCCCTGAGATAAGACTCAAACGCCTTTTCGGCACCGAATATGCCCAGATAGTCGTCCATGGCATATCCCTGCTTCTTTAATTCTTCGTCGTAGTTCTCTATCGGGCCGATCCGCCCCAAAATGTGGGCGGCATATGGAGTTTCATAGCTGCGGACCGAGACGGTATCTATCCTGACACCCGGCAGATCCCTCTCCTTGACAATGCCTATTATTTCTCTTCCTATATCCTGCGCAAATACATAGCTTGGTATATTCAGACCTACTTTAGCGCTTCGCAGTTCCCTCTCATACCGTACTGCGCACAGACTCAGCGCCTTATCCGGCTCAAGTTCCGGGTCAACACCGTACTCCGACCTCTGTCTTTCAATAACTTCGGACGCAGGGATGTCCTCGTCCCATCCCTTCGCATCCAGGTATTTTTTGAAACGTCTCCAGTTTGTCCCTTCACCGTTGCCGGCATACACGTATTCTTTCCCGTTATACTCTATCGGCAATGAAGTATTGAATTCGATGCCCTTTTCTTCACACAATTCGACCATGTGCAGGATGATTTCATTCTGTCTGTCGGACGGAAGCACGTCCCAGTCAAATGACAGGTTGTAGCTCAACCTGTTCGTTACGAGTTTCCTGCCATAGCGGTCGAGTATCTCTCCCCTGTTTGCCTCGACCTGTACGGAACGGGTGATCTTCTTTTCCGATTGCCTGTAATAACTGTCACCGTTAATGATCTGTAAATTATACAGACGCGCGGTTACTGTCAAAGACATTGCAACCGTGATCAGCGCCAAAACCGCAAGCCTGATTTTGAGTTTGAATCCTTCCATGATTTCCCCGTTTCCTCCTTCGTACTTTCCTTCGTACTTTCCTTCGCACTTTCCCTGGTGCTTTTCCTCGTACTTTACAAGGTGCTTTTCCTGGTACTCTTCCTCGTCAGTTACCCGTCCGTTGCTCGCCCTTTTCAGTCGTCTTCCCGGTTCCCGCTTATGTATCTGACGGGGAAATAGATCAGCGGCAGAAACACGACCGAATATACTATTTCGGGAATGGCCGTCTTCCACAGAGCCGAGATTCCCGCCCGTCCTGTAAGGAGATAGAATATGAGAAAATAGACCAGAGTCGTGAATGCCGTGATCAGGGTCGACCACAATCCGGCAGTCAGAAAGCTTTTGAGAAACATATACCTGCATATAAAGCCCGCGGCCATTCCGCACCCGAAGTAAACCAAAGCATAGTATCCCTCCGGGCCGACAACGAATGCGTCTTGCAATACACCTATGAACATGCCGTAAGCGCCGCCGGCGATCCCGCCCTCGAACATGGCGACGACCGCGGTCAGAACACCGCCGAGCATCGGGTGCACACCGCCGACCTTGAGCCTTGTGAGCAGGTATTCCTGCAGGATCAGCATCAGCAGGCCGAATCCCGTGTACATACCCCATTTTTTGATGGCTTTTCTCTTCACTGGCTCACCCGCTAATCGGATATGTCAAAATCAGTAATGATGAAAACCTGGGTCAGCTTGTCCAGATCCACTTTCGGTTCGATCACTGCATAGGTCCCCATCCCGCTCGAATCGGTCCTGACCTGCTTTACCGTACCGATGACCAGATCTTTTGGATATACTCCGCCGACACCGGATGTCAAAATAACATCACCGTTGAGCAAAACGGTGTCTTCGGGCAGATATGTGAGCTTCAGCAGGCCTTCGGACATGAGCGCAAAATCCCCCTCGGCCACTGCTGCCTCCCTCGTCCTGTATATGAAGGCTCCGAGCTCCAGTTCGGAATCTATGACCGTCGTAACTATCGACCAGTTCGTTCCCACTTCCGAAACATAGCCCGTAAAAAAGCCCTCTTCGTTTACGACGCAGTCAAAAGGTTCTATACCGTGCGCCGAGCCTTTCCCTATCGTGAACGTCGATGCCCAGTTGGAGGAGTCTCTTGAGACGATGTCGGCCATTACAAACGTAAGGTCCCTTCTGCGCTCGCTAAGTTTCAGCAGTTCGCGCAGCCTCTCGTTTTCCTCCATGGCCTGCTCAGACTGGCGAATGATCTCCTCCATCTCCGCTATCCTGATACGAAGTTCCCTGTTCTCCGATTTCAGCTCCTCGACCTCGTACATGTAAGTATACACGGAATTGATCAGATTGGATACCCCGTTGGCGGCAGCACGAAACGGAGTGAGTATCGCCCTCAGGCTGTCCGATATCGGAGTGGCCTCACCCTCGAACACGATAGAACTTATGGCCATCGCAAGAATTATTGCCGCCAGTAAAAACAGCACTATAACAGGACGGTTTTTAAAAAAATCCTTCACTTGACAATACCCCCAGCTCCCTCAACATTCGGAGCAGGCGGACAAGGGGGAGCCCCATAACGTTATAATAATCGCCGTTGATCCTCTCCACCAGCAGCGCGCCCTTACCCTGTATCCCATAAGAGCCTGCCTTGTCCATCGGTTCTCCCGTAGCGATATATTCCTTTATCTCGCTGTCGCTCAGTTGACGAAACTTGACCTCGGTCATTTCGACCTCGGTCCTCACTTCATCCTGAGTTGCAACAGTAATGCCGGAGTAAACCTGATGCCACTTTCCGGACAGCGTCTTGAGCATTGAATAAGCTTCATCCCCGTCAGCGGGTTTACCGAGGATCTTTCCCTCGACTGCCACAACCGTATCCGCAGCAACTACCGGCAGCTCTACTCCCCGGTTCAGCACCGCAACGGCCTTTTCCTTCGACAGACGAGCTACGACCTCTTCCGGGTGCGACCCTGCAAACTGTCCTTCGTCCACATCCGGCACCAGCGTTTCAAATTTGGCGCCTACAATATCAAGAAGAGCTGACCTTCTCGGAGACTGAGACGCAAGTATGAACTGAGCTATATGAACCACTTCCTGTGCAATACATTCGCCATTGATTCTGTATTTAATTATATTCTACCCACATTTTCCCATCGTTCCATACTATCTGCCTGTCGACCCGAAACCGCCGTCTCCTCTGTCAGTCCGGCCTAATTCGCCTTCGACGAATACAGGAGCGGCCACCTGCATGACAACAAGCTGGGCAATACGATCTCCCGGCTGGATGGTGTAAGATTTATCCGATAGATTGATAAGACCTATGCGGATCTCTCCGCGATAATCCGAATCGATGACTCCCACGCTGTTTGACAACGTGATGCCGTGTTTGATACCAAGCCCGCTTCGCGCAAACACAAAGGCGGCGTACCCTTCCGGCAGTTCTATCGCTATCCCTGAGGGAACCGTAGTGAGCTTGCCCGGCTGCAGCTCGACCGGCTCATCAATGCATGCCCGGAGATCCATACCGGCTGCCCCTCCGGTAGCCCTTGCGGGAGGTTCGACCATATAACCTTTTTCGGTAGGGATCCGTTTGAAAACTATCTGCATAAAATATAAATCTGTCCTTCCATCAAATTATATCGAACAGAACAGCTGCGGCAAAAGCAGCCTCATACCGGGATATCTGCCCGTGGTGCGATCGGCTGGTCATTCTACTCCGCGGTAGTAAAGGCCCCGCGTAAAACTCGAAGGCTCATAAATGCCTTTGTCCATATATCGTTCAAGTACCTGTACGCATTCCCAGGAGTTCTCGGTCGTAAACATAAGGCGCCCTCCCCAAAGTCCTATGCCGCTCCAGTCTGCCGTCTTGTCGGCAAGGAATATTTTCTGGGAGTTGTATATCTCATTTCGGTGCATGAATGACCGGGACACGGGGAAATATACTCCCTTTCTGTCTACCAGGGAGATGCTGTTTTCACAAAGGCAGCGGCCATATTCATTTTTGATGATACAGTTCTCGGTTATCATGAGCGGCACTCTGCCATACACGATCATTTCTGTATCGATCGGCTTTGATATGTCGCGTATCTGCGGTATCGTAAGCTCAAACGACAGCGTCGCGGATTCAAAGCCTAACCGCTTCAACACGCGCAGTGCCTGTCCGTTGAACACGTTCAGGCCGAAATCTCCGCGCGGCTTGAACCCCTTTGCCCTTACAAATTCTAAATGTCCCAGGTTCCCGACCACTGCCTCGCGTATACCGACAGCCTTAGCCTTGTCCAGCATGCCGGCTATCTCAATGGCCTCATGGTCACCGATCACCCGCGGCAGAACGACCGCCACATTCTTCATCCTGTGGACGCTTCGTTCAGCCGATGCGGGATCACGGGCAACTTCGGCAAGAGGAAGGTAAAAGTATTCCGGGCTTAACGATAACAGCTGGCTGGAAAGCTGCCCGAGCTTTGATAAGTGTACTATGAGGACCGGAGGTTCCTTCCTGTTTTCATATTGGGCACCGGGATTGAAGTCGTTTTCGGCCCTTTCGGACGGGCATTCCCTGAGCGATGTCAGCTTATCCAACGCTTCCCGCCTCAACGCGTTGATTGCATGGATGGGTACAGTGATCCCCGGCTCCACGCGTGACGTCGCAGACGCACAAATATACGGAGTACCCCCGGTCTTATACAGCTGGGTGTTTACTTCCGCTTCGATTATTGACCTTTCCCTCGCCTGTTCCGGTATTGCACCTTCGACCCGTACATGGTTGCCGTCTTCGTCCGAAACATGCAATACTGCAGGTTTTCCGCGTGCAAGCTCCGCAGAAAATCTTACGGGGACCCTCTGTATCTCCGTCTTGCTGTTGTACGTCTTCCTGATTTGTGAGAACAGTTTTTCCGCGTCAGGATGCGGCTTTTTGGGACGGACCCCGAACATATGGGGGCCTTTGCTTTCGGTAAAGTAACCGTCTGTAAATCCCTGCCTTGAAAACGCTATGTCAAGGATCCTCATTTCCTCCGCCGTCGGCTCCCTGTTTTCCTTAAGCGCATCGGCATATATTTTAGTTACGATCGCCGCATATTCCGGCCTTTTCATCCGGCCTTCGATCTTAAAGCTGCAGACACCCATTTCGGCCAGCTGCCGCAAATGTCCGGCAAGAGACAGGTCCTTCAGGCTCAGCGGATACTTGGAGTCCTCCTTCCTGCCGAAACCATATGCAAGCCTGCATGGCTGCGCGCACAAACCCCGATTGCCGCTCCTCCTGCCCACCATTGCCGAGAAGTAGCACTGCCCTGAGTAACACATACATAGTGCCCCGTGGACGAACACTTCGATCTCGATCGGCGAGTTGTCGCATATGAACTTCAATTGCCTTTTTGACAGTTCCCTTGCAAGGATCGCGCGCCGGATCCCGAGAGATGCTGCCATTTTGACTCCCTCAAGGTTGTGTACCGACATCTGCGTAGACGCATGTATGGGCAGCTCCGGGGCGATCTCCCTTACCATCCGGGCAACTCCCAGGTCCTGGACGATCACTGCATCCGCTCCCGACCGGCTGATATACCTGATGATGGACTCCGCCTGGGAGAGTTCCTTGTCCGTGAGGAGCGTGTTGAATGTGACATACACCTTCACTCCGCGGACATGGCAGTAGCATACGGCTTCTTCATACTCGTCCCTGGTAAGGTTTTTTGCCATTCTGCGCGCGTTGAAATTGTCAAACCCCAAGTAAACTGCATCGGCCCCGTTCTGGACGACAGCGCGCACGCCCTCCAAGGAGCCGGCCGGTGCCAGCAGCTCAACAGACATATTTATCCTCCGAGCATTCAGGTTGCATCAGACGCCCTCATTTTTCCTGCATCGATTTACGGATCTTGTTCAGCTCACGGCGCAGTTGGGCATTTTCGTCTTTCAGCCTTGAGAGCTCGTCAAAGTAGTCTTTGAGCTGGCTCCTCATATTTTCCGCGGAATCGACCTGCCGGAAGTACTCATCCGAAATGTTTATGGCAGCAAGTACGGCAGCGTCCAACAGGGATATCCCTCCGGAGGCCGACACCTCCCTCATCTTCCTGTCTACGTGCTGTGCTACCTTTTTTGTATACTCCTCATTTTCGTCGCCAAGAAGACTGAACTCCATGTCGCATATCGATACGGTGGTCCTGATTTTCATACAGTCGCCTCCTGTCCCTGATAGATTTCTATTGCTGTATTTTCGAAAAGTCACCGCTAAACCAGATCACTTAAACTATATCATAAGAGTGTGATTATTTAAATCCAAATCGACCCTAATTCCCAAAATTCGACATATTGACGCCCTGATTTATCAGTTTTTTCTGATTGGCATTTACGCTTTCGAAGTTTTGGATTATAATAGAGATCATAATAGAATTGTATCATGCCAGATTTTTTATGACAAGCTCGAAAGGAAATGAAGATGTCCTTTTTCAAAGACAATATGAAGGATATGACCATTCCGTCCGAAGTGGCCGAAAAGCTGATACGGTCGGGCGACGGCAACGCCTGTCTATACTATATTTGCGCGCACCTGTACGGGCAGGACTCTATCCCTTCGATTGCGCAGATCCTGAACTGGTCCCAGGAAAAAGCCCTTGCGGCCCGTACGGCGCTTGAGGCCATGGGACTCTGCAAATCGATCTGCGATGAGCCCCCCGCAAACGAGACTCTCCCGGCCTACACCCCGCAGGAGATAAACACGATCGCTGACGGCGACCCGGTATTCAAGAGCCTGATAGAATACACGAAATTAAGACTCAACAGGCTCCTTACCCCTACCGACCTTCGGATCCTTCTTGGGCTTTATAATCATCTCGGTTTACCCGCAGGCGTGATAATGCTTCTTGTAAGCTACACGGTAGAACATGTACGCAAGCGTCGCGGCGAAACAGCCCGCGTCGGGATGTCCCTGATCGAGAGCGAAGGCTTTTTCTGGCACCGCCACGGGATCGTGACCGAAGCTGCGGCCGAGGAGTACATACGCAAAAAAGCCGAAGAAGACGACAAGCTGATCGCGTTGGCGCGCCTTCTCAACATACGTGACCGCGCCCCTACGGTGACGGAAGAGAAATACCTCGTCAAATGGTCCGGGTACGGAATGCACCCTGACGTGATATATACCGCATACGACATAACCGTGGTCAAGACCGGATCTCTAAAGTGGAACTACATGAACCGGATCCTGGAGAACTGGTATACCAAAGGCATCCGCACTCCCGAAGACCTTTCGAGAGTCGAGCGGATCAAGGTGATCTCCCCTTCCGGCATGACCGGGCGCGTAAACGTCCCCTCTGTCCCATCAGATAAATATGCCGTTTCCGATAAGACGAAGGGGAAAAACAGCGAAAG
>JAAYMG010000023.1 GCA_012521525.1 Clostridiales bacterium
GCAAAGAAGTCATTTATAGTCCCTTCCGCGGCGATGACCATACACCCTGTCCGGCTCAACGGAATGGTGATAGGAGTCCCGCAAACATTCAAGTACTTTGAGAGGATACAGGACAGGATCGTGAAGTTCGTCACCGCAAATTCAAAGATTTCGGAGAAAAAGTTCCTGGAGCTGATGCTCAACACCGGAGAGCTTGCTTCCGACGTCGGAACCGTCATAGACGGAAAACAGGCGGTCGAGTACGGCCTCATCGACGAGCTGGGCGGGCTGTCCGATGCCCTGAGCGCGCTCCATGCGATGATAGACGATTATAAGTCGGGAAAAAACAGGAACGAAAGCAGAATGGCTTCGGACAGTGAAAGAACGGAGATAAAGGAAAGCAAGGAAAAAAACGCTGATAAGGTCAAGGCGGCGCGAACGAAAAAGAGCAGCTCAAAGAGCGGCTCCGGGAAAAAACGAACGGGCGCAGTAGCACTCGTAAGCACAGATGAAGACGGCGACTGAAAGGAAACTCAAAGCGAAAAATTCCATGCAGGTCAGCTGTCTGAATGACTGACACAGGCAGACAGGTTATGCTTTACGCTTTATCAATCTCAGGGCATTGAAAACCAGGAAAACCGCAAGATTCGTTACAACGACGCTGGCGCCCGCGGGTATCGAGAAACCGTATGATATCGCCATTCCCGCGGCAAAACATATTACGGATACTATTGAAGAGCAAAGTATCACGAACCGAAAGCTCTTCCCTATGCGCATGGATGTCAGGGCGGGGAATATTATCAGGCTTGAAATCAGGAGGGCTCCCATGATACGCATCCCCACGACTATGGTTGCGGCAGTAAGCAGCGCTATCAGCATGTTGTGGAGCCCGGTATTGATCCCCGTCGCTTTCGCAAAGAGTTCATCGAAAGTGACAGCAAAGATCTTGTTGTAGAATACTATAAACAATACTATTACAACGACTGACAGGGCGACGCTGATATATACGTCGCTGCTGCTCATGGCCAGAATACTGCCGAACATGTAGTGAAAGACATCCAGATTCATGCCTTTTGATAATGAAGTTGTGATGACCCCTATCGCGAGGGAGCTGCTCGAAATTATGGCGATGGCTGCATCGCCTTTTATTTTGCCGTTTGCACTGAGGCGAAGCAGCAGAAACGCCGCTAACATGACGACGGGTATCGCGACCTGCAGCGGTGAAAAGCCAAGTGCCAGGGACACGGAAAGCGCGCCGAAAGCCACATGGCTCAAACCGTCGCCGATCATTGAATAGCGTTTCAGAACAAGGCAGACGCCAAGCAGGGCGGAACACAGCGCAACGAGTACGCCGACCACAAGTGCGCGAAGCAGAAAACTGTACGAAATAAAAGTTCTGATCATGTCAATCATCTATGTCCGCCCCCAACATTTTTTTGCCGATTTCGGTCGCTGCATATTCCCGGGAAGAGCCGAAGAAGAGTGGGGAATTTTTCATGTGCAGGACTTTGCCGGCATATTTCAAAGCAGTCGAAACATCGTGGGTAACCATGATCACTGTCATATCGCATTCGCGATTGAGAGACGCTATGAGTTCATACAGATCTGCCGTGGCCACCGGGTCAAGGCTGGTCATCGGCTCGTCGAGAAGGATCAGGCGCTTTGCCGAGCACAGTGCGCGGGCCAGGAGGACTCTCTGGCGCTGTCCTTCGGAGAGGTCCATGAACGACTTTCCCGCAAGCCCGGAAATCGCCAGTCTTTCCATGTTTTCAAGCGCGATTATCCTGTCGCGCTTTGTGTAAAAAAGCTTGAACCTGTCCCTGTTGAGGCAGCCCGAAAGCACTACTTCCATCACGGAAGCGGGGAAGTCTTTCTGGACTGCGGTTTTCTGCGGCAGATATCCTATTTCGTTCTTTTTGATCCCGATGTAGGATATCCTGCCGGAGTCGGGAGCCATCAGGCCCAGAAGTCCCTTGACGAGTGTGGTCTTTCCCGAACCGTTTTCACCGACTATGCAGAGGTAGTCCCCCTGGTCGACGTAAAAGCTAAGGTCCTTGACGGCCTGGATATTGTCATAGCTCATGTTCACATTAGAGCATTCAAGAAGTCGCATGTCAGTTGAGTCCCTTTCTGAGGTTTTCTGCGTTTTGACTCATGATGCTTAGATAAGTCGCACCGTTTTCGAAATCTTCTTTTGAGACGTTGTGGCAGGAGTGGAGCAGCAGCATTTCCGCTCCGGTCTCCTCGCTGAGAAGGCGTGCCACCTTCATGTCGCTCTGTTCTGCGTAGTATACGACGGGTATTTGCTTTGACCTGATTTGATCTATCATATCGACAATAACTGCAGCGCTTGGCTCCGCTTCGTCTGAGCAGGAGTCGTATGCAGCGTGATACTCGATGCCGTATTCTTCGGTGAAGTAAATGAGCGCAAACCGGTCACCCATGAATATTTCGCGTCTTTTTCCGTTCGCCACTATATCACGGAACTCGTTGTCAAGCTCTTCGAGCTTTTCTTTATACAGGTTCGCGTTTTCGGTGTAGTACTCCGAATTGTCGGGGTCCAGCTTGCAGACTTCGGAAAGTATCTCGTCGACCATCTTAACTGCGATCTTAGGGTTTGTCCAGATATGTGGGTCATAATCATGGTCGTGGTCATGGTCATGGCCGGTACCGTTATCATGATGATGGTCGCTGTATTCCGTTGCGTCCGGCGAGATCCTGTCTGCCAGACTCAGTACGTTTATCTCTTTGGAAACGCCTTTCAGAATATCGTCTGCCCAATTCTCCATGACCGCTCCGGTGCATATGAACAGATCCGCCTGATTGACTGCTATTATGTCTGCGGGAGTCGGTTCATATGAGTGGCTTTCGACACCGGGGGGAAGGAGGAGGGCCACATTTGCCCGGTCCCCCACGATCTGGCGCGTGAAATCATAGTGAGGAAACAACGTTGCGATGATATTGAGCTTATTGCCATTATCGCCGGATTTGTCCGGGGATCGTACGGCGGTCACGGTCCGGGCCTGGCATGAGGCAGCCATGGCCATGATCAGGATGGCTGCGGCAAATATCAGTAGCAGCGATTTACCGGGCTTCATATGGCGCTCTTGCCCGGAGTATGAAGATGTGGAGATCATTAAGCGGGGTCTGTTGGTTTGTCGTGATGGAAATTTCATTAAGGGTTTCTCCTGTTATTTTTTAAGAAGGCACTTTTCGCATTCTCCGTATACGACCGTCTGTGTCAGATCGGCCCTGAAGTTGTGCTCGTCCCTGAGGTGGCAGAAAAATTTTTCGAGGTCGCTGCACTCCATATGGATGAGCTCACCGCAGCCTGTGCATTTCAGGTGAAAATGCCCCGAGCAGTCTGAAGTGTCCTCGATATACTGATAACATGCGCTTTCACCGTTTCCCAGGTGATACTTGCGAACGACTTTGCTTGCTACCAGCCTGTCGAGGTACCTGTATATAGTGGCCATACTGACACGTGAACCCTGCTTTTTCAGATGTTCCGATATTTCGTCAGCCGTAATGTGAAGGCTGCTGTTTTCCTTCAGAAAGTTATAAATCAGCTCTCGCTGTTTTGTCTTGTACAGTTCGGCCATATATTGATACTACCTCCGTACATAGTTTTGGTGCCTGCCGCACCATTTAACCGGTAATATATGCTTAGTTTATCACTGCCTGGTCATATGAGTCCCTGCTCATAGGCTTGTATCAGGGTACGTTTATAATTTGAAATTGAGAATCATTTTTATATTTTATAATAATAAATGCCTGACTAGTAAAAGTCAAGCAATAACGTACATATTTCCGCTTCATACATGTTCCTGCTTCAACTTGGACCCTTCCATTTTCAGGGATCGCTATGCCGGATGTAATGAACTGTTCACATGATCGGCGTTACGGATTCGATTTGACTTTTTCGGATGTATTGCGCACAGCTTTTTTCGAGCCGGATATCCTCGCAGTAAAGTAAGAAGAAATTCTTCTTTTCCCTTGGGCAAGGAACAGTATTCGTATGGAGACAAAAAGCAGTATGCCGAGAAACAGCGCTGCCGTAACAAGAAGCGACAAGGTCAGCGATGCTCCGAAGCTCAGCGCAGAGATACCGTCCAGCTGCTCGACAAGATATGACGCCACCGGGGCATCAAAGCTGAAAAGGCCTGAAAGGATGTAGGTCAGTGCAGCGGCGAAAATACCGTGAAGTATTTTTCCGCCGATATATGTACGCGTGTTCAGCCCGCTGCCGCCAATAAACGAGAGCACCTGGCAGTGCACTGATAAACCTGCCCAGCCAAGCATGAACGCCGCCAATACAAGCTGTTCCCGCATGGATGCCGCGGCATTCCGCAGTGTCCACACACCCGATGAGATCTCGATCAGTCCGGTCAGCAGCAGCTCAGCCTTTTCCGCATTCCCTCCGACTTTGGCGGTAATGGTGCCGAGGAATGACGCAAGGCCCGGTATTATTTTGAACAGGAAGAGCAGCCTGATGGTCACTGAGAAGAAAATGACAAAAGCACAGATATTGAGGATGGACGAAAAAGAGTTTACCACCGATTTCGTAAAGGCTGCTGAAAGGTTGACTGTTTCGATCTGCGGGTTTTGATGCTTTGACTCATTTCTGGATGATCTATATTTGTAGAAACGGAACGTGATGCCGACCAGGACGGACGCAAGGGCATGCGCCAGGTAGAGAAGGATCCCCGCCTTGCTGCTTGAAAAGATCCCCGCGCCCACCACACCAAGTATGAAAGACGGCCCGGAGTTGTTGCAGAAGCTCAGCAGCCTCTCGGCTTCGGTCCTGGTGCAAAGCCCCTTTTCATAGATGGCTATTGCGGTCTTCGCGCCTGTGGGATAACCGCCGATGAATCCCAGGGCAAAAGCAAGGGAGCATGTGCCGTTCACGTTGAAAAGCGGCCTCATTATCCTCTCCAGGAACCTTCCTAGGTAGCGGGCAAACCCGAGCTCGACAAGAAGTGTGGACAGGACGAAAAACGGAAACAGCGATGGCAGGATGATATTGAAGCAAAGTGACAGGCCGTCCTTTGCGGCGGTGATCGTGTCATTGGGGAAAGCGATCAGGCCAATTATGGCAAGGAAAATCGCCAGGCCAGCCGCGACCTCCATGACCCGCCTGTTAGCCAGAACTCCCATCGGCAACCCCCATTTTCCCCAAAACTGTTAATCACGTTGACTATCAACTCCTATAATATATTTCCGGGACAAGGGGTAAAATGCCGGTCCGATCAAAAAACCCTCAAGTTTGCCCGTGTGCCAGCATATGAATTATGAGGGAACAAGTTGGAGACGGGAGTGGGTATATGGCAAAAAGAAGAAAAGCCGGCAATTCCGGTCAAACCCCAAAAGAGTTCGGGGAAGCATCGAAATCGGCCGCGAGAGATATGGCAAAGGGCACGTCACGGGCAGACAGTGACGGACAAAATAAAGAGCGGGATGAGCGGCGGAAGAACGTGCCGGAAGCGGGGCTGCTTCTGAAGGCCGCAGAGATGTTCGACCTTCCGGGCGAAGTCGTTGCCGGTGTGGCGAGGATCGAAATCACGGGCGGACGGGAGGTCCTTATAGAGAACCATGCCGGTATACTTGAGTACAGTCCGTCCGAAATCGACGTCAACAGCAGCGGGGCCATCATAAGGATCCAGGGAGACGGTCTTGAGATCCGGGCGATGACGCAAAGCGAACTGTCGATCAGAGGACTGGTATTGAGTGTGGAGTTTATCTATTAGCTTACATACGTTTGAAAAGTGAAATGGGGAGATCCGATGCTGTCGGTTGTGAATTTTCTCAGAGGTTACCTGGAAGTGGAGATCCTGGGACCCTACCCCGAGCGGTTTATCAATATCTGTTCTCAAAACGGCATTTCATTCTGGAATCTCAACAGGGAGGACAGGGATAGGCTCACCGCCAGGGTCAGGGTCATGGAAATCGCGCGACTTAGGGAACTGGCTCATAACGCACTCTGTGAAGTCCGGGTATTGTCCAGAAAGGGTGCTCCGTTCTTCGTCTGGAGGTTCAGGAAACGATACCTTTTCATAGCGGGATTCATATTTTTTGCCACGGTAATATATTTTTCATCCCTCCGCATATGGGACATAAGCGTGCACGGCAACCAGAAGATAAGCGAAGAGCGGATCCTGAGGAATCTGAGGGAGATCGGGGTCGGCATCGGTACCCCTTCCTCCAGGATCGATCCGGAGTTTATCGAAAACATCATGCTGCTGCGCATTCCCGAACTGAGGTGGCTGACGGTGAACGTCAAAGGCAGCAAGGCGATGGTGGAGGTGAGGGAGAGGGACGAACCTCCCCGGATCATCGACGACAGGATACCCTGCAACGTTGTGGCCCGCAAGGGAGGGATAATACAGAAGCTCGTGGTCCTTGAGGGATCGGCCCAGGTGGAAGTGGGGGACACTGTCACGGAGGGGCAGCTCCTTGCGAGCGGGGTCGTGGATACGGTCGTAGGAATGAGGCTTGTGCACGCAAGGGCTGAGGTCCTGGCGAGGACCTGGTACACGCTCGCGGCCAAAATACCGGCAAAAATCAACATAAAAGAGTTTACCGGGGAAAAAATACAAAAAAGTGCCGTTGTATTTGCAGGACAAAGGTTAAATTTGTATTTTAACAGTAGCATTCCATACGAGAGATGTGATAAAATAATAAAAAAGACCAGGCTGTCCCTGCCCGGCGGATATGTACTGCCGATAACCTGGATCACCGAAAGCTATCTTGAGTATAATACCCATCAGGGGCAGCTGGATGCCGAAGTCGCGGCATATATCCTGCGGGAGAGCCTGAGGGGACTGCTGGAAGAGATGGTGCCCGAAGGTGAAATAGTGAGGACCGATTATACGCTCAGGCTGGACGGAGAGTTCTATACCATGACATTGACGGCCGAGTGCCTGGAGGATATAGCGAAGACTGTGGAAATACCGATCAATATCCGGACCGGAG
Source organism: Clostridiales bacterium (assembly GCA_012521525.1). Lineage (GTDB taxonomy): Bacteria > Bacillota > Clostridia > Oscillospirales > JAAYOS01 > JAAYOS01. The sequence continues at coordinate 6,952 of JAAYMG010000023.1, forward strand.
GTTAAAAACTGGATGACCGAACAGACGATAAGTATTGAGCGCATGGACGAAGTCATAAGCATATTCGGGTCTTTTGACGAGAACATGCGCGCCGTGGAAGACGAATTGAAGGTCAAGGTCAACACGCGGGACAACGAGCTGAAGATAACCGGTGAAGCCGAAAACGTCATGCTCGCGGTGCGGACGATCAACGGACTGTTGTCCCTGAATGCCAGGGGCGAAGTGCCGTCGCTGCAAACAGTGCGGTATGTTATTGGGTTGGTGCGCGAAGGCAGGGACAAGGAGCTGGACGGGGTAGCCCGCGACGTGCTGTGCGTTACCGCCCGCGGCAAGCCCATCAAGCCGAAAACGGTCGGTCAGAAGCGCTATGTCGACGCGATCCTGAGCAATACCATCACCATCGGTATTGGCCCTGCCGGAACAGGAAAGACATACCTGGCCGTGGCTGCAGCGGTTTCCGCTTTTCGCGACAAGAAGGTCAGCCGGATCATACTGACAAGGCCTGCCATCGAGGCCGGCGAAAAGCTTGGATTTTTGCCCGGCGATCTGCAGAGCAAGGTCGACCCCTACCTCAGGCCGCTGTATGACGCTTTGCTGGAAATGTTCGGTTCGGAAGGATATGCGAAGCACCTGGAGCGCAGCAACATAGAAGTCGCTCCCCTTGCTTACATGCGAGGCCGCACGCTGGACGACTCCTTTATAATCCTGGACGAAGCGCAGAACACAACCAGGGAACAGATGAAGATGTTCCTTACAAGGCTCGGGTTCGGCTCAAAGGTCGTCATAACCGGCGACATAACACAGATAGATCTGCCGCATGAAAAGGTGTCCGGTCTCAAGGACGCGATCCGGATACTTGCTGATATAGATGACATAGCCATCTGCCACCTTACTGCAAAGGACGTTGTTCGCCACGCACTTGTCCAGAAAATAATCAACGCATACGACAAGTTTGAAAAAACCGTTCCCGCGGCACCGAAAAGAACCGAGAGGCGATGGCACAGAAGATGAGCAAGATCACTATAACTGCCCTGCATAAGGGCTCGGCCGCAGGCCCCGACGAAAAAGCCCTGATAAGAAAGTGCATAAATTTTGCCCTTGAGGCTGAGGGCGTCGACGTCGGATGCCTGGTCTCCGTACACACGACTGACAATGAGGGAATAAGAAGGGTTAACAGGGAGCAGCGCTCGATAGACAGGGAGACGGACGTGCTCTCATTTCCCATGCTGGACCTGCTGCCCGGTGAGAAACCTCAGCCGTCACCCGAAAACATCGACCCGGAAACAGGCTTTGTTTTCCTCGGCGATATCGTCATCTCCCTTGAGAAGGCCAGACAGCAGGCTGACGAATACGGCCACAGCGTAGAAAGGGAGCTCGGATTTCTGACGGTCCACTCGATCCTTCATTTGCTGGGGTATGACCACGAGGGCGGAGAGCGGCAGGCGGCGGAGATGCGCGCCAGGGAAGAATATATTCTGAATAAGCTGGGACTTGCCCGGGATCCCCTGAGCAAACAGATCCATAATTCCCTGAGCAGATAATCCTCATATTTATGGAACACAATAAATCAGATTTCTCCGGGTAAGTATACTCATATTCTTGAACGATGGATCCATATTTCTTAATATATTTCCCGAACAATTACCGGAAGGAGGGTGCCCGCAAGGGACGAGTCGCCCATGATAGAAAAGAACGGCATGTTTGCCATCACCGGCAGGCCCAACGTGGGAAAATCCACCTTAGTAAACGCGTTGACCGGTGAGAAGATCGCAATCGTAACGCCCAAACCTCAGACGACACGAAACCGGATCACAGCGGTGCGCAACGTAAACAACTGCCAGTTTGTGTTTCTGGATACTCCCGGTTTTCACAAACCGGTGACGCGATTGGGCAAATACATGAACGAAGTGGTCTCCAGCAGTGTCGCTGATGTGGACGCGGTGCTCCTGGTGGTAGAACCAGAAGCGCGCGTTGGCAAGCCCGAGTCGCTTCTCATCGAGAAGATCAAGGCGCTCGATATTCCGGCTGTCCTGGTGATAAACAAGATCGACACGGTCGCAAAAGGCAAGGTACTTGAGGTCATATCCGTATACAGGGAAGTACACGATTTCAAGGAATATATCCCTATCTCGGCGAAGTATTCGGACGGTATAGACATCATTTTCGAGACCCTTTCGCAGTTTGCGGTCGAAGGGCCTCCCCTGTTCCCTGAAGGTCAGATAACCGACCAGCCGGAACGCCAGATCGCCGCGGAGATAATCCGCGAAAAGCTGCTGATCGAGCTTGACAAGGAAGTACCCCATGGGATCGCCGTCGTCGTGGAGGAGTTCAAGGAGAAGGGTATCGTCCTTCATATCGGCGCCACCATATACTGCGAAAAGGACAGCCACAAGGGGATCATAATCGGAAAGAACGGCGCGAAGCTGAGGGCGGTCGGGTCAATGGCACGGGCCGATCTGGAGCGCTTTTTCGACGCGAAGGTATTCCTTGAAACATGGGTCAAGGTCAAGGAAAACTGGAGGCAGTCCGAAGTCCAGATACGCAATTTGGGTTTTGGAAATGACATTCTTTAATAAATCGATCCTGATCCGCAAATCCGGGCAGCCCGGAACCGATAAGAAACAAGCTATTTTGCAAAAAGAGGAAGTGCCTCGGCCGAGACACTTCTTTTTGCTGAGAAATGAAATAATGCCGTTTTCGATACCCCGGACCGTCCTGACATTGTTGAAGACCAGGTGGCCTGATGCATGACCGTCTTTCGTTCCGGCGTAAAGTGATATCGGTTTTTGATATGTGTATCATGTTATTTGATATGAATATAGCTTTTATTTTGACGCTGTTGACGGCGTTGATGGTGTTGATGGCAGTGACGGCGGCGGATCGACCGTCCGCGTGATGGGCATGTTCGGAACTCGGCTTGTATTACTGCGTGAAACTGTGATATAATACCAATAAATTGAATATGCTATAGGGGTAAAATCAATGGGACAGTGTGAAATTTACAGCAGGATCAGTATTTTTTCCGTCAAATCGGCATCCGCCTATGATAATATCCACTGACGGACTGGTGCTCCGGGAAGTCCTTTACCGGGATTCGGACAAGATATTGACGATTGTGACCCGTGACCGCGGGAAACTGTCCGCCTCCTGCCCCGGAGGACGTTCGAAGATGGGCAGTATGCGCGCCGGCACACAACTGCTGTCTTATTCCGATTTTACCCTGTTTGAAAACCGGGGAAGATATTCGATAAACGCCGCCGAACCGGTGGAGATGTTCATGCAGCTCCGCAAGGACATACTGCTGCTGTCCCTGGGCAGCTATTTTGCCGAGGTGCTTGAGACGGTGGCTGACGAGGAAGTGCCCGCAAGCGACCTGCTTACTACCGGTCTCAACTGCCTGTACGGTCTGTCTGTCAGGAAGAAGCCGCAACTCCTTATCAAGGCTGTCTTTGAGCTCAGAGTGATGATGATTTCGGGGTATGCGATCGACGTGGCGGAATGTCCGGTTTGCGGTTCGGATGAACCGGAAGATCCCGTTTTTGATATCCGAACAGGCCGTGTGGGCTGTTCGGCCTGTTTTGGCCAGGAAAACGGCCTTATTCCTTTGCGCGGAGAATCACTGAATGCGATAAGGTACATACATTCGGCCGAGCCGAAGAGGATACTATCTTTTTCCGTCGACGAAAAGTCCGCGGCGTGCCTGGCCGATGTAGCGGAAAAGTACCTTTTGCACTGCCTGGAGAGGGATTTTTCAACTCTCAGGTTTTATAAATCGCTGTTATGACACCGTCTCGAAAAAGTCTTATAGTTGATCGATCTGTTGAAAAGGGAGGATAAACAATGAAAAAAGGAACCGCATTTCTGATAGGCCTGGCATCTTTTGCATCCGGTTTTGCCCTCGGGGTCCTGCTGTCTCCGGCAAAACGCGGATTCGGCAACAACAACGGAAACGTAAGCTACCATTATTACGGGGACAAATGGCTGGAGAATTCGGGCAAGGAACACCAGTGCTGCACGGATGACGGATGCCGCACTAATGATGTTACCGATGAGGAGTGCTGCGGTGCTTCGGAAGGAGAATGAGCCGGGGCGGGCAGTATCATCTGCTCGAGGAGAATGAACAGGGGCGGGCAGTACCATCAGCCCAATGAAGTTCATTCAGTGACCACAAGGTCAGAAGGTAAAGTAATCAATCAATCAAAAGGTTAAGGATCATAAAGGTGCAAACACTATACAAAAAATCCATTCGGACATTAGAATTGCCGGCTGTTCTGGAAAGGCTGTCATCCCATGCACTTTGCCAGGACGCAAAGGAAGCCGCAGCCGAACTTGTCCCGGCTGACAGCATCGAGGATGTCAGCAGGCTGATGGGGGAGACTTCCGCGGCCGTGAAGCTGATAGGCCTCAAGGGGAGCCCGCCATTCAGCGGGATAAAGAACCCTGAGGGGCTTGTCAGCAGGGCTGAACGCGGCGGGATCCTCAGTATGGCCCAGCTGCTCGATATTGCTTCGCTTTTGAGGGACGTAAGGAGGATAAAGGACTACAGCGGCGACGACAGCAACGTGAAAACGGTGCTCGACGACCGTTTTGGCCGGCTCATGCCAAACAAGTACCTTGAGGAACGCATAAACAGCATCGTAATAAGCGAAGAGGAAATTGCGGACACTGCAAGCCCGACCCTCTATGATCTGAGGCGCAAGATACGCCAGGCCAATGCGAAAGTCAGGGAGAAGCTGCAGAGGATAATAACTTCGCCTGCCTACTCAAAATACTTGCAGGAGTCGATAATAACCCAGCGCGACGGAAGGTATGTGGTGCCTGTAAAGAGCGAACACAAGGGTGACTTCCCGGGCCTGGTGCACGATGTATCTGCAAGCGGTGCCACGTTTTTTATCGAACCGATGCAGGTCGTGCAGCTCAATAACGAGATCCGGGAGCTATCGGCGAAGGAAGCAAAAGAAGTAGAGCGGATCCTGGCGGAGCTCAGCTCCGAAGTTGCCGGCCATGCAGAGAATATCATCGAAAACTACCGCATCCTGGTTGAGCTGGACCTGATATTCGCTAAGGCCAAACTGGCTTATGAAATGCGCGCGGCAGAGCCTGCCATCAGGCAAAAGCGCGGGATATATTTCAGGAATGCGCGCCACCCGCTGCTCGACCCGTCGAGCGCAGTACCGATAACCGTCAAGCTCGGCGAGGAATTTGACACGCTGGTCATCACCGGCCCCAACACCGGCGGCAAAACCGTGGCGCTGAAAACCATCGGACTGCTGACGCTGATGGCCATGTGCGGACTGCATATACCCGCAGAAGACGGAAGCTATGTTTCGGTGTTTTCCGGCGTATATGCCGATATAGGGGACGAGCAGTCGATCGAGCAGTCGTTGTCGACTTTTTCATCGCACATGACGAATATCGTGACGATGCTGAAAAATGCGCGTCCCAACACACTCATGCTTTTTGACGAACTGGGTGCTGGCACCGATCCGGTGGAGGGGGCCGCACTGGCAGTCTCGATCATCGAATATGCCAGATCCCAGGGGGCTTTGATTGCCGCCACGACACACTATGCGGAACTGAAGGAATACGCGATATCGACCGCCGGTGTCGAAAATGCCTCATGTGAGTTTGACGTTGATACTCTCAAGCCGACATACCGGCTGCTTATCGGGATACCGGGCAAGTCTAACGCGTTTGCCATATCACAAAGGCTGGGACTGCCCGACTTTATCATCGAAAACGCAAAGAACAGGATCACCGGCGAAAGCAGGAGATTCGAGGACGTAGTGGCCATCCTTGAAGGGCAGAGAAAAGCCCTGGAAGAGGAAAAGCTGCAGGCAGCCAAACTGAGGGTCCAGGCCGAACAGGATGCGCAGCAGGCGCGGAAGCTCCGGGAAGAAGTGGAGAAGGAGCGGAGCCGGGCCAGGGAGACGGCAAATGCCGAAGCCAGGCGGATCATTGCGGCAGCCCGCGAGCAGGTAGAAGCGGTGCTTGAAGAACTCAACGAGCTCCGCAGGAAGAGCGCCGACGAGGATTTTGCGGACCAGCTCAACAGGGCGCGCGCAGAGCTTCGCAGGAGGATGAACGCTGCCGAGGAGGAACTGCGGCCGTCCAAGCCGCGGGCCAAGGCAAAGCAGCCCTCCAGGCCTTTGAAAGCCGGGGACAGGGTACGTCTGATCAATGTGGGGGCGGAAGGCTATGTGATCTCTCCGCCCGACGACGGCGGCAATATTACCGTCCAGGCAGGCATCATGAAGGTCACCCTAAAGCTTGACGAAGTGGAGCTGATTGAAAGCGACCAGGCGGAAGACGCTGTAAGGAAGTATGCCGCGTCTCTCAGGGAAAGCAGCCGGAGGATAGCGAAATCGGACAGGGACGACGCAGGCGGGCAGGTCCGAGGCGGTATAAACGAGCTGGACCTGAGGGGGATGACATCCGACGATGCGGTCATGGCAATGGAGCGCTTTATCGACAACGCCGTGCTTTCGGGTTTGCATATCGTTACCGTCATACACGGTAAAGGGACGGGCGCCCTCAGGACTGCGGTGCATCAGAGCCTGAGAAAAAACCGCAATGTGAAGTCCTTCAGGCTGGGCAAATACGGTGAGGGAGATACCGGTGTTACGGTAGTAGAGCTCAGTGAGTGATATGCAAATAATTGTGCAATAGTAATAACAAACCATGATTGTTAAAGTTGAAACACAGCAAACTATATGAGAAAGCCCGATATCACCATATAAGGGCAAAAAGAGGTTGACGAAAGAACATATAATTTGCTATTATTAAGAAAATAGTAAACAAGGGCATTGCGATTACTAATCGTGTATTGCATTCAGCTGTCCGGAGGTGGCCGGCAGCGATGTATTAGGAGGGTACGCGTAATGTTTTCTCGGGAAGTCATGATCGATAACGAGGTTGGATTGCATGCGCGTCCGGCGACGTTTTTCATTCAGAAAGCCAACGAGTTCAAATGCGCGATTTGGGTGGAAAAGGACGATAGACGTATAAATGCGAAAAGCTTGCTTGGCGTCCTATCGCTGGGCATAACCAAAGGTTCGAGGATCAACCTGATAGCAGACGGTGTCGACGAAGAGGAAGCGGTCAACGCGCTGGTCGAACTCATCTCCTCGAATTTTTCCGAGTCTGAATAGGACATACAGTTGTCAACATCAAGTCCCGTCCCCAAAGGACGGGATTTACGCGTATAGGAGAACTCCATGGAAAATCAAGCCTACATGCGTATAAAGGAAAAAGTAAAGAGCCTGCCACTCAAACCCGGTGTTTATATAATGCTGGACAAGAGCGGCAAGGTCATCTACGTGGGAAAAGCCAAGCAGTTGAAAAACCGGGTCAGCCAATATTTCCAGGATTCCCAGGGTCATTCGCAAAAGACCCGCAACATGGTTTCCCGGATCCACGATTTCGATTACATCATAGCGGAAAGCGAATTCGAAGCGCTGGTCCTTGAGTGCTCCCTTATCAAGCGCCATATGCCGAAATACAACATACTGCTCAAGGACGGAAAGGGCTATCCTTTTATACGTATAAACCTGAAAGAACAGTATCCGCGGTTTACGATGGACCCGAAACTGAAAAATGACGGGGCGAAATACTTCGGACCGTACGGTGGCCGGTATACAACCGCAAGGATAATTGAGGCTCTTCAGGACGCTTTTTTGCTGCCCGACTGCGAACGCAGATTTCCCAGGGACATCGGGAAGGAAAGGCCCTGCCTGCGGTACCATATGAAGAAATGCATAGCGCCTTGCAAAGAGACGACAAGTCAGGAAGATTACAGGCAACTGGTTTCCCAGGCGGTATTATTGCTTGAAGGCAAGTACGAAAGCGTGCTGAAGGAGATCCGCAGCGAAATGGAGAAGGCCGCCGACGAACTGCTGTTTGAAAAGGCTGCGGCTCTCCGCGACAGGTACAATGCGATCTCGCGGCTGGGGCAGCGTCAAAACGTAGTATCGAGCTTCAGGGCGGACACGGATGTTGTCGGTTACTACGACGGTCCGAGGAAAGCCATTGCAATACTGCATTACATCGACGGGATGCTTCTTGAAAAGGATGTAGCGCTTGTCGATAACTATGTCGAGGAAAGCGCGTCGGACATAATAGACGCTTATATAACACAGTATTATAGCGGCAGATCGGCACTTCCGCGCTTCATACTGTTGCCCACGGATATCGAGAACAGGGAAAGCCTTGAAAAAATGCTTTCGGATGCGGCCGGCCGCAAGGTCGAAATAGCCGTCCCCCAAAGGGGGAAAAAGCTTGACATGGTCAGGCTTGCCGAAAAGAACGCGCAGGAAGAGGCCGAGAGGATCGCGACGAGGAAGGACCGCAGCGAAAGCAGCCTGAAGGCCCTTCAGAAAGCGCTGGGCCTTGATGAGATGCCCCGCAGGATAGAGGCATATGACATCTCGAACCTGGCCGGAACCGACATAGTTGCTTCGATGACCGTTTTTGAAGGCGGATCGCCGCTGAAAAAGGGGTACAGGAGATTCAGGATAAAGGCTGTAGAAGGCCAGGACGATTACGCATCCGTCAGGGAAGTGCTGACGCGGAGGTTCCGCCGGCTCCTTGACGGGGACGAGAAGTTTGGAGAAAAGCCGGACCTGTTGTTCGTGGACGGCGGGGTGCAGCACGCCAGGATCGCCGCTGAGGTCATTTCCGGGGCAGGGTTGACGGTTCCCGTTTACGGGATGGTAAAAGACGGCAGGCACCGGACGCGTGCGCTTGTCGCCCCTGACGGGAGAGAAGTCGGGATATCCGAGGTCCCCCAGCTCTTTTCGATGATAGGAAAGATCCAGGAGGAAACGCACCGGTTTGCGATAGAATACAACAGGTCGATGCGGAAAAAGCGACTATCCGGCTCGGAGCTGGACAAAATAGAAGGTGTCGGACCTGCAAGGAGGAAGGCGCTGCTTAAAAAGTTCCGCAGCATAAAAGCGATAAAATCGGCCACGTTGGAGGAGCTGACCGAAGTGGTGCCGAAAAATATCGCCGAATCCATCAGGAAGTATTTTGACTCCGGGCAGGGAAGTCCTGCAGGGACGGATAAGACTTAAGGGTATATAAGGAGGACGCCCGATGAGGATAATAACCGGAAGCCAGCGCGGCAGAAAACTTGTGACTCTGGAGGGACTGCACACGCGTCCTACTTCCGAAAAGGTTAAGGAAGCTTTGTTCAGCATAATCCAGTTCGAGATCGAAGGCAGGCGTGTCCTGGACCTGTTCGCCGGCTCGGGGCAGCTGGGACTGGAAGCCCTCAGCAGGGGCGCAAGGGAATGCGTGTTTGTGGACAATGACCGCAACGCCATGAGGATAATACGCGAAAATGCCGAAAAATGCGGATTTACGGATAAATCGCGCTTTTATCAGAATGACTATACGACGGTGCTGAAGCGGTCGGATGAGAAGTATGACATAATACTTATCGATCCGCCGTACGCTTCGTCATATTATGACAAATCTCTAAAACTTATATCAGCATTTGACATTCTGGCACGGAATGGTATAATTGTTGTTGAAAGCGAATCGGATCAGGAACTGCCCGAAGAGGTCGGGACGATCCGGAAAGTCAGGGACTACAGATACGGTAGGACCAAGCTTACCGTTTACCGGAACAATACGGCAGACAGTTGACTGTGAAGTCTGCGGAGGTTCGCATGAGGATAGCCATATATCCGGGATCGTTCGACCCGGTCAACACAGGCCATTTGGATGTCATAAGAAGGGCCGCAAGGATATTTGACAAGCTGTATGTTGCGGTTATGGTAAATGTGGACAAGAAAACCGCTTTTTCATGCGAGGAGCGGGTGGAGATGCTCCGGAAGGTCGTTTCCGGTTTTGAAAACGTAGAAGTCGTAAGCGACGACGGATTGCTGGCCGGGTTTGCGGCAAAGCTGGGAGCCGGGACCATCGTAAAGGGGATCAGGAACTCGGGCGATTTTGAGACAGAGCACCAGATGGCCATCATAAATTCAAGTTTGAACCGTGAGCTCGACACCGTATTGCTTCCTGCCGACAGCCGTTACATGCACGTCAGTTCAACTGCCGTTCGAGCTGTTGCCGCCGTGGGCGGTGACCTTACGGGCCTGGTACCGGACGAGATATTGCCGGAAGTAAAAGAAAAACTGTACAGGCAGGGGCAAAACAAAAAATAGGAAGGTGAGTCGGATGGCAGAAGGCGTAGAAGAACTGTTGACCGTATTGTACAACATGATACAGGATTCATTTGCTTTGCCGTTCGGACGGTCGAAGTGCATAATAGACCGTTCGCGCGCAATGGAACTGATAGAAGAGATCAACGCCCTGCTCCCCAGTGACCTGGAACAGGCAAGGAAGATCGTTGAAGCGAAGAACGAAATACTGGGCAACGCAAAGCGGGAAGCGGAAGCGATCAAGCGGCAGGCGGAAGAGCGCGCGAAAGCAATGGTTGCCCGGGAGGAAATAACACAGACTGCCCGGCAGAAGGCTAATGACATAGTCGCCGCTGCGGAAAACAAGGCCAAGGAAATCAGGATGGCCACTAACCAATATGTGGATGACGCCCTTAAGAGGACTGAAGAAGCGCTGACCGAAGCGCTCAACGAGGTCCGCAATTCCCGCAGCAAGTTCAAGTCCGCGTCAAAATGAACGGGCTCGGTAAGTTGACGCTCATACACGATTTCCACAAAGAGACAGTTAAATGCGGTTGATAATTGCACCCTTGCTTACTAAGAATAAGTAAGCAGGGGTTTTGCTTTGTTATAGGGCCAAATGACCGGAAACGGGCTCAGAAGTCGGCTGTTGCAGGGTCAGACCCAACATCTTGCTGGGTTAACATAAATTGAGTACAATATCTTGATATCCGGAATATCGTATATGTATCAAAGGGAACATATGTTCGCGCACGAACAACTCGAACATATGTTTTTTATTTTGAAAAAGGGCCATAATCATAAAAAAAAGGGGTTAAAATATAGGAAATAGTTTAAAAATAAATCTTGCATTTTTTCGCGGTACAGCTTATACTAGAACTTGAAGTGGAGCAGAGTGGTGGATTTAGGTTTAATTTCCCACGATCGTACACCGGAGTGACAAAGACATAAAAGCTCAAAGAGGCACACTCAATGACAGGTACTTACAGACACAACATCGACCAAAAAGGAAGACTGTTCATTCCGGCTAAGCTGCGCGAGGAGCTTGGCGCGAGCTTTTATGTCACAAAGGAAGTCGACAACTGCCTTGTCGTCTATCCGGAACACGTCTGGAAGGAGATCGAGGAGAAGCTGGCTGCGCTTCCGCGTTCAAAGTCAAGAAGCCTGCAGCGGATGATCTTCGGGAGCGCCGAAAAGTGCGAGCCCGACGCGCAGGGAAGGATCGTCATACCGCAGCATCTGAGAGAATATGCGGGGCTCGAGAAGGAAGTTGCAATAATCGGTGTCTCCAACCGTGCGGAGATATGGAATGCCGGCAGGTGGGATGAAATTAACCGGCAATATACTGCCGAAAGCCTTGAAGAAGCAATGGAGATCCTGGGGATATGACGGATTTTGATCACGACGCCATAAACGACAGCCTGCATGACGAAAGTTCCCACACACCGGTCCTGCTTCATGAGTCGATAGAGTCGCTCAGGATCAAACCCGACGGCGTCTATGTGGATCTGACTCTGGGCAGGGGAGGGCACTCCGCCGCAATAGCCGAAAAGCTGAGTACCGGAAGGCTGCTTTGCTTCGACAGGGACCGGGACGCAATAGACGAAGCGGCGGCAAGGCTTGCCCGATTTGGGGACAAAGTTACGCTGATAAAGAGCGACTTCAGAGAAGTTGCCGGGCGGCTGGCCGAGAGAGGCATATCCAGCGTTGACGGGATATTGATGGACCTGGGCGTTTCGTCGCCACAGCTGGACGATGCCGAACGCGGGTTTTCATATATGAAGGATGCACCGCTTGACATGAGGATGGACAGAGGGTCCGAATTGAGTGCTGCGGATATCGTCAACAACTGGGATTATGAGGAACTCAGGAGGATCATCTACGAGTACGGCGAAGAGCGTTACGCGTCGTCCATCGCATCCAGGATAGTGTCGAGCAGGCCTGTTCACACCACATTGCAGCTGTCTGAAATAATAAAAAGCGCGATGCCGGCAAAAGCACTCAGGGAAAAGCAGCATCCCGCGAAACGAACGTTCCAGGCAATACGGATCGCGGTAAACGACGAGCTGGGTGCCCTGCAGGAGGCCCTGGAGGCAGGGGAACGGCTTCTGGCCCCGGGGGGAAGGATCGCTGTGATAACCTTCCACTCCCTTGAGGACAGGATCGTGAAGAAGTTTTTTGCGGACAAAGCCAAAGGCTGTGTATGCCCGCCCGATTTTCCGGTATGTGTATGCGGACATAAACCTACGCTGAAAGTAGTGTACAGAAAGCCTGTATTGCCGACGGAGTATGAACTGAGGGACAATCCACGTTCAAGAAGCGCTAAACTTCGCGTGGCAGAAAAATTGGGGCTCGGAGGATAATGATATGTCGTCGAGTGCAGCAAGAAAACTGGAATACAGCGGAAATATAGCATATGATCTGTCGCGCTTTGACAGGCGCAAGAGGGTCCGTGACGCTCTCGAAAATGAGCCTGTAGCCGTTCCGCGTCCGATCGCCAGGCCCGGGGAACGTGCGAAAGCGGCAGCCGGGGCGGAGGTCAAGGCAAGGCCGGCAGTATCTGCCGTTACGGTCCTGGGATTCGTCATTGCGGTGTTCCTGATGTTCTGCATAGTTCTCAATTATATGAGGCTCAACGAGCTTACCATCGAAATATACTCGATGCAGACCGAACTGATGGAGCTGAAAAAACAGGCCGCCACACTGAAGGTGAAGAACGAACAGGCCCTGAACAGCAAGCGGCTCCAGCAGCTGGCCGAGGAAATGGGCATGGTTCGTCCGACTAAAGAGCAGATAAGCTATATCGATTTGTCGAATCATGATCGCGGTGTCGTATATATGGCGCAGGAAAACGACAGCGATTTTCTCAGCGGTATAAAAACATTGTTCTTTGCGGCAATCGACTTTTTCAATTGAGCATAAAATCCAAAAGTACGATATATATTTGTATTGCGATCCATGGGAGTGAGAATTGATTTCTTGCTCCCGTAGTGTTATTAAATGCAGCGGTGCACATCCGACGGGGGTGTTGATATGGCGGTCAGGAAAGTCCGCTCTGCCGGCGGGTCGGGAGAGGCCCGGCAGCGCAATATGACCGCGGACAGGCGCGCAAACAGGATGATACTCGGGAGGACGATTTTTTTGATGGTCCTCTGCGGAGTTGTAGTTTTCATCCCGCTTGTTGCGCAGTTATATAAAATTCAAATAGTTGACCACGATTTTTATGAGCAAAAGGCCATAAACCAGCAGACAAGGCAGATCACGATCTCCGCAAACCGCGGTACGATCTATGACAGGAACGGCAAAGCACTTGCGATCAGCGCAAGCGTAGAGACCGTATACATCGCTCCGGTTTACATTGAAAGCGACGATGAAGCCCGGCTGATAGCCGAGGGGCTGTCAGAAATATTGGGCCTGAAATATGAAGACGTTTATAAGAAAACACAGAACCGGAAGTCTTACTACCAGGTCATAAAGCGGAAAATAGAGAAGGAAACCGCCGATCAGGTGCGGTCGTTCAAGCAGGAGCACAAGCTGAGAGCCATAGAGATAGTACCGGACACAAAAAGGTACTATACATACAGCGACCTGGCTTCGCAGCTGATCGGATTTGTCGGTATTGACAATGACGGACTCGAGGGCATAGAGGCGTACTATAACGAAGCGCTTACCGGAAAATCGGGGATGATAGTTTCGGCAAAAAACGCCAAAGGGACCTCGATGTCGCTCAAGTATGAAAAGTACTACGACCCGGAGGACGGAAAGAGCCTGGTGCTCACCATTGACGAGACGGTCCAGCATATAGTCGAGAAGCACCTTGAGCAGGCGGTCGTCGACAACTTCGTAGAAAACAGGGGCGCCGCGATCGTAATGGACGTAAATACCGGCGAGATATTAGCCATGGCCGTGACCGGAGGCGCTGACCTGAACAATGCCTGGGCAATATCCGAAGAGGATCAGAAGAAGCTGGAGGGCCTTGAGGGCGAGGAGTACACAAGGAAGCTGACCGAACTGCAGCTTGAACAGTGGAGGAACAAGACGGTCGCGGACACCTATGAGCCGGGTTCCATCTTCAAGCTGATCACGGCAGCGATCGCCCTGGAGGAAGACGTCATCGACCTCAACTGGCACTACACCTGCTCGGGCTCCATCAAGGTCGCGGGCTGGTCAAAGCCCATAAGCTGCTGGAGAAGGCAGGGTCACGGCAGCCAGGACTTTACACGCGCGCTGCAGAACTCATGCAACCCTGCTTTTGTCACCATCGGCCTGAAGATCGGTCAGGAGACCTTCTATAAATACATGCAGTCGTTCGGGTTCGGGCAGAAAACCGGGATCGACCTGCCGGGTGAAGCGACCGGGTTGCTGCATGACTATAAGACTTTCCTGTCCAACGACGTATCCCTGGCGGTTTCCTCGTTCGGACAGACATTCACTGTAACTCCGATCCAGATGATCACGGCAGTATCCGCGCTCGTCAACGGCGGATATCTTATGAAGCCGCATATAGTCAGGGAGTACCTGGACTCTGAAGGCAACGTGATAGAGAGGGTCGAGCCGCAGGTCATCCGACAGGTCATATCCAAGGAAACTTCCGAAACGATGCGATACCTCATGGAGCAGGTCGTCGTGGACGGAAGCGGTCGAAATGCACAGGTCAAGGGCTACAGGATAGGCGGAAAGACCGCCACATCGGAGAAGATCATCGCCGGTGAAGATACCTACGGAAAATACGTTGTTGCCTTTGCCGCGATCGCACCCGCCGACGATCCTCAAATCGCCATGCTTGTGATGCTGGACACTCCTACCGGCAATATACCGGTAAATCTGAGATCGGGAGGATATCTCGCCGCTCCGCTAGCCGGAAGGATCCTTGCGGATATATTGCCCTGCCTTGGGATAGAGCCTCAATATACCGGAGAGGAGCTGTTCGGCACCGACGTGATGGTGCCCCAGCTGAAAGGGCTTACCGAGGAAGAGGCAAAGAAGGAACTGGATAAGAAGAAAATGAAATACAGGGTAATAGGCGACGGCGATGTCGTTACGGACCAGCTGCCCGCATACGGCGCGAAGGTGACCAGTTCTGCAGTAGTCGTACTCTATATGGGAGAGCAGCTGCCGGAAGGAACGGTTGCGGTTCCGAATGTGGTTTCGATGTCTCCTGAGAAAGCCAACAAAGTCATAACGGATGCGGGACTGTACATGCTGCCGTCCGGTGCCATAAAGTCAAGGGCATCGACGACGACCGCGATCAGCCAGAGCATACCGCCCGGGACACAGGTAAAACGGGGTACGGTTATCGAAGTAGAGTTCTTGGATACCAATGTCGGCGACTGAGCCGCAGAAAATACCGGGAATAATGGAGGTGGCAGTCCATGAAGCTGAAGGACTTGCTGGACGGTGTTGATGTCTTGTCTCTCTCCGCCGATCCTGAGAGTGAAATCAGCGGCATCACCAATGATTCAAGGAAAGTCAAACCGGGCTGGCTTTTCGTGGCGGTCCCCGGTTTCATGCAGGACGGTTCTGTCTATATAGACAGTGCTATCAAAGCCGGAGCGACGGTCGTCGTTTCGGAAACAGCCCGTGAAGCTGAAGCAGGCTTCGTCCTTGTCAGGAACGCCAGAAGCGCGCTTTCCGGGATCGCGGCGAACTTCTATGGCAGGCCGTCGGATCATATGACGGTTATAGGTGTGACAGGAACCAACGGTAAAACGACCACCACTTATTTGATCAGGGATCTGATCGAACGGGGCCTGGGGGTCCCGTGCGGGCTTATTGGGACAAATGAAGTCATAATAGGAGACGAGGCAACGGAGTCGTCAAGGACGACGCCTGAATCCATAGAGATACAGTCGATCTTTCGCAAAATGCTTGACAGGGGGATAAGGCACGCCGTCATGGAAGTCTCATCCCATGCGCTCAAGCTTCACAGGGTGGACGACGTCCGGTTCGAGGTCGGCGTATTTACGAACCTCACCCAGGACCACCTCGACTTCCACGAGTCGATGGAAGACTATTTGCAGTCGAAAACACTGCTGTTCCAAAAGTGCATGAAGGGGATAATAAATATTGACGACCCCTCGGCAAACCATATAATAGAAAACGCAAACTGCGAAGTCTTTACATACTCCATAAGGGACATGTCTGCGGACCTGGTAGCGAGGAATATCCGCTACTCGCCTTCGAAGGTCGAATTCGAGGCATTGGGGATCGAGGAAATATACCGCGCCGAGCTGAACATTCCCGGCAGGTTCTCAGTCTATAACGGGCTTGCCGCCATATCCGCTGCGGTAACCCTCGGTATCCCGTTGATGAAGGCAGCGGCTGCTCTTCGCTATTGCAGGGGTGTTAAGGGGCGGGCCGAAGTGGTGCCGACGGGACGTGACTTTACGGTTATCATCGACTATGCCCATACCCCCGACGGGCTTGAGAACATCCTCCTGACCCTGAGGGAGTTTGCCAGGGGGCGCCTGGTGACGGTTTTTGGATGCGGCGGCGACCGGGACAGAACGAAGCGTCCGATAATGGGCAGCGTGGTCGAGAAATACTCCGACCTTTGCATCGTCACTTCTGACAATCCGCGCACCGAGGATCCTGTAAAGATCATTGAGGACATTTTGACCGGCATGAAGAAAAAGGAAAAGCAGGTCGTCATTCCGGACCGGGTCGAAGCGATAGGATATGCGATAAAAAATGCCCGGGAAGGCGACGTGATATTGCTTGCCGGTAAAGGACACGAGACATACCAGGAAATAAACGGTGTAAAATATCCCATGGATGAAAGGGAGATTGTGCAAAAGTATTTATAGTTGTATAATAGTCGCTGCGACATGGACCGATGATCTGATATTTATATTTGATATAGGTATCCTGTATATAGTTTCATGTATATGGATTGATATCCTGGATCGTTATCACGTATTAAAGATTGGCAAATGAATTGTTTCATGTATTAGAGACAGGTATCATGAATATATAATACCTTGAATTATAAAATCGGTTGACTTTCAGATCGGGATGATCGGATCGCAAGATCGGACCGGGAAAGCCGACCTGGTTTCAATGACGCTTGATTTCAATGACGGAGGATCGAATTGGAAAGGATCACGCTACGGGACATAGCCGGCTACTGCTCTGCGAAGGCCTTTGAGGTCGACCTGGGGGCTGTCGTCGAGGGAATATCGGTCGATTCGAGGAGCCTCAAACAGGGGGAGCTGTTCATCCCCATTATCGGGGAGAGGTTCGACGGACACAATTTCATAGATCAGGCAAGGGCAGCAGGGGCAGTGGCGGTTTTGTCATCCCGAAAGGACAGTGGTCCGGGAACCCTTTATGTTGACGATACGCTCCAGGCGCTGCTGGATATCGCATGCGGTTACCGGCAAAGGTTTTCCGCCATGGTGGTCGCAATCACGGGCAGCGTGGGAAAAACGACCACAAAAGAGATGATCGCAGCCGTGCTGGCAGAATTTGCGCCGACCCTCAAGACCGAGGGGAACCTGAACAACCTCGTGGGTCTGCCCCTGTCGATCCTGAGGCTCGCAAGCGGGCACCGCGCTGCGGTTTTCGAGATGGGGATGAATCATTTCGGCGAGATCTCACGCATGACGCGCGCGGCCCTGCCCGACATTGCGGTCATAACAAACATAGGGACTGCCCATATAGAACACCTGGGGTCCCGTGAGGGGATACTCAGGGCTAAGACCGAGATCTTTGAAGGTCTCGACAAAGAGGGGACCGTGATACTCAACGGCGACGACCAGCTGTTGTGGGGTTTGAGGAGCAAACTGCCATATAGGACGGTCTTTTACGGCCTGGAAAACACAAAATGCGATATAACCGCGGAAAACATCCGTCAGGATGACCGGGTGGGGACACGGTTCATCGCATCCACGCCGATGGGCGATATGGATCTGTTTTTGCCCGCCATCGGGCAGCACAACGTACTCAACGCCCTTGCCGCGGTCGCGGCAGGCCTTGAATACGTCCGCAGATGTGTTAAAAGCGCCGATCCGGAAGAAGTCAAAGGCAGGATCGCTCTTGGCCTTTCGAAGTTCCGCAGTGCACGGATGAGGCAGAATATCGTCCATGCCGGAGGGCTGACGATAATTGACGATTGCTACAACGCAAATCCCGATTCCATGTCCGCCGCACTA